>NZ_VLJG01000017.1:0-75999 GCF_007829415.1 Aminobacter sp. J44
GGCCGATCATGAACTAAGATTGAAACCGGACCACCCTATGGGGTCAGGCCACCGGCATGGACCCTCGGGTCGAGCCCGAGGGTGACGAAGATGGGAATGTTTACGTTCCTTCCTTTGGTCGTCGCTGAGTTGGCAAACACAATTCAGTGGCCCAGCATGCCAAAGCCGCCCTTTCCTCCTCGTCATCCTTGGGCAAACGGAGCGAAGCGGAGTGCGACCCAAGGATCCATGCCTGAACGCTTCATCACGCACCACCGACCGGAACCTGAGGCTCGATACGGAGAACAGGCGTGTGCGGGTATCGGGATCTACGCCAAGAAGGCAGGCCGGGACGCAGACGCCTCAGCTCGTCTTTTTCTTTTCCTTGAGCTGCTCGACCGCCTTGGTGTTGGCGGCGCGGATTTCGCGCAGGAACAGGCGGCACTGGCGCTCGTCGAGCACGAAGACACGGCGGGCGGCCTTGGTCCAGGACATGTTGACCAGCACGCCGTCGCTGCGCGCCTCGGCGTCGCTCGCCTCCTTCAGCGCGCGGATGTCCATGCGGCCGCACTGGTTGGCGATGATCTGCGACAGCGCATAGGCGTGGGTGAACGACGTCTCGGCCGCCAGTTCGGTCGGCACGGTCGAGACGGCGATCGGGTCCGGCCGGTCATGATGGGCCGCGTTCGCCGCGCTCTGGTAATACATCCAGCTTGCATAACCGCCGCCAACGAGCGCGATCACCGGCAGGATCGCGAACAGCGCGACCTTATTGCCGGAGCGGACCGGCTTGGACTCGGACTTTTTGGCGGATGCTGGCTTGGAAGATTCATTGGTCATGGCCCGGGCAAGCTAGGACCCGTCCATTAAGGACGGGTAACCGCTGCCCGGCGGCCAATGAAAAAGGTGAAAAAATTCAGAAGCAGCCCTACTGGATCTGCGCTCGGGCGTCTGCCTGGGTCTGGGCCTGTGGCTTGGGCTGCGGCTTCGGCATCCGGCTGCGGTCGACCCCGAGGCCGGTGATGCCGAGCATGCCCTTGCGCTTGGCGTCGTAGTAGTAGCCGCGCGAGTAGTAGCGGACCGCGAGGTCATGGTCGCCGCCGGCGACCAGATAGGCGCCGCGCAGATACTTGCCCGCGTATTTCAGGTTGGTCTCGGCATCGAGCAGCCCGTCAGGCGAGCCGCTGTAGCCCATCGCGCGGGCCGTGGCCGGCAGGATCTGCATCAGGCCCCAGTACGGCCCGTTGCGGGCAGCCGGATTGAAGGTGCTCTCGCGCTTGACGACGCGGCGCAGCAACTCGACCGGAATTTCGTGATGAGCGGCGTAGCGCTCGATGAGGGCATCGAGCTCCGGGCTGCGCGCGCGGACATTGTTGGTGCGGATGGCTGCTGCTGCGGCGTTCTCGACGGTCGGGCCGACATAGGCGGACGCAACGATGGTGGGATCAAGCCCCTTCTGAGGCCCGGCGGCTACGGGCTTGGCAGCGTCGGCCGCCGTCGCGGCGGCGAGCGCCGCAGCGGCTTCATCGACGTCCTGACCGGTCGCCGTCGGCACCAGCGCAACCGCATCCGGCAGTATCGGATCCCCCTCCTCGATCACCGAGGCAGTCGTCGGTGCGATGGCGTCAAGGCCGCCCGAGGTGGAGCAGGCCGAAAGCAGGCCGGTCGAGAGCAGCGCGCAAATCGCGACTTCGGGAAGGAAACGAGGCATGGCCCTCTTCATGGTCAATCAGCAGTCCCTCTGGACGATGAAGTACAGGAGCAAATCCGGGGCTGCAACCCGCGCGGGTCCACGCTCGCCCCAGCGCGGGAGACTTCAGCATCAGGGCGATTTCGTGGCAGTGGGTGAATCAGAGTCGGGCGCCAGTCGCGGAAAAGTATTTTCTCCGAAAAGGGTTGCGGGGTCCCGCGGACACGCAGCTCAAATGCGGCGAAAACGCGAAGTTATTGTGAAGACAACACGTTTCGAAGCTTGCACGAAGCTTGGCTCGCGCTGCGCAATTCTTGTCTCGCGCGCGAATCCGCTCATACTGAACGAGCTGAGTCGAAGATAACGCCAGCCTGAAAACGCCTTTCGAGTGCCCGGTCCGTGTTCACGCGTCTCGTAACAACGACACATAAGTTGAACGCAGGGGGAAGTCGAACATGCCTCCGTTTACAGAGGAAAGCCTGAAACGCCGGCTGACGGAGCCCGACGATCTCGCAGTTGCAGCCCGATTCCTGATGGAGCGCGGGTACGAAAGAGACGAGATCGCCGTCGAGTTGTCGCGGCACTTTTACGTCGACATCGACATGCTGAACGAGGTGGTCGTGGCACTCGCGGCACCGCCTGCGCCGATGCCGACGCAGTGGTGGCGCGCCGCCTAGTCCGTCAGCGGCGGATCCTCATCCGCCTCGAAACAGGGGAATGATGTCCGCGCTCTTCTCGCGGAACTTGTCGAGGGGTAGCTCGGCCTCATCCGTCACCGGCATGCCGGCGAGCTGCGGGCGCGACAGGAGAAAACCCTGGAAATAGTCCGCGCCAAGCGAGACGGCGGCGAACAATTGGTCCGCCGTCTCGATCATGTCGATCATGACCGCCGTTCCCCTGGACTGCAGATCGCTGACGAGGTGAGAGAGAAGGCGAAGCGCCCCTTCGTCGCCCGCAATGCGTTGGAACCAGCGGCCATCGATCCGCGCGATCGCCGGGCTGAAATGCTTGAGCGCGTCCAGCGGCGGCTGCTCGCCCTTGGCCGGGCCGATGGCGAGGCTGTAGCCTTGGTCGCGAAACTTGGTCACCACTGACTTCTCGCGGTGGTCGGCAGGTTCGGTCACGCCGAGAACGATGCGAACTTCCTCGAACGACAGGCCCGCGACCTCGCCGAGCTGGTCGGCGAAGAAGTCCGGTGTCGTGGCGTCGGCGCAAGCGGCAGCGCCCAGCGCGACAAAATGGTCGAGGCCGGTCACCTCGACATGCGGGTGATTGTAGAGATGCAGCGCAATTGCCAACTGCTCGGCAAAGCAGCGCTCGCGCTGCGAAAGCCCGCTAAAGAACGTGCCGGCGTCGAGCTCGCGGCCACGAAAATGCGGCCGCACGAAACCCTGCGTGGTGACGGCGCGCAGCGTGTCACCATCCTTCGCGTAAATCATCTGGAACGCGCTGTGCAGGATGACGCTGCCGCAGCGTGCGGAGGCAATGCCAATCTCGTCCAGCGAGATCGCGTCTTCGATTCTTTTTCTCAAATTCATGGTTGTGGACGTCTGCCAAATATTTTCGAAACTGATTGCGTGCGGGCAGCGGACCTGCGTGCGCCGGCTGCGTCTGCCGGCACCGAGCCCGGCGGAAGAACCGGGCGGCCGAGCGCCATGGCAAAGCTTGACGGCGCGAGCTCCGGCCGCGCCAGTGCATAGCCCTGAACCATGTGGGCGCCGGACTGCTCGGCGATCTCGAGCTGCCAGGGCTCCTCGATGCCCTCGAAAACGATCCTGATGCCGCTCGAGGCAAACTCCTCGACCATCGCGGCAAGCAGCGCGACGCCGTGCGGCGTGTCCATCAGCCGCATGATCCACTGCGCGTCGAACTTGACGATATCCGGCTTGAGCGCGCGCACGCGGGCAAGGTCAGACTCTTCCGCGCCATAGTCGTCGACGGCGATCGTGAAGCCGTCGTCGCGCATCGCGGACACGAAGGTGGCGAGCGCTAGCTTCGATGTCGCCTTCTTTTCCGTCACCTCGCAGACGACGCGGGCGGGCTCGATCCCCGCCTCGTGCAGCACCAGCCGCATCCCGCGGAGCAGAGACGCGATGACGCGGCGATCGCTGAACACCGACGGGTCGAAATTGACGAAGATGAGGGTGGCAGGATCCAGGAACCGCCCGGCGTTGAGCAGGTGGATGGTTCGCGTCAGCGCCTCGATCGCCAGCCGCTCCTGCGGCGGGATGAGCGCAAAGAACTGCATGGGGGAAATCTCCTCGTCGTCACGAAAGGGACGAACAAGGCCCTCGAAGGCTTTCATCACCAGCTTCTGGTCGTGAAAGGCAAAGATTGGCTGGAACGCCGTCTGCAACTCAAAATCCGCCCACGACCCGGTTGCTACACCAGTGTCATGGCGTTTGATGTTTGCGAATATCGTGCTGCGCGACAAGCACCCTACTCCATGCCGCCCCGCCGCGACGTTCCTGCCGGACGATGCCGCGGTTAGCTTAGCATTTGGTTAAACAACCTGCCATCGGCGCATCTGGGACTGCATTTCACTTGAGATTTTCACCGGGATCGGACATGAAGCAGGCGCCGCATGGAAGCGGCGTTCTTTACCCCATTGGAGATTTGTCTCATGGCCTTCCTCGCCGATATTCTCTCACGCGTTAAGCCGTCCGCGACCATCGCGTTCACGCAGAAAGCGCGGGACCTGAAGGCGAAAGGCCGGGACGTGATCTCCCTGGCTGCCGGCGAGCCTGACTTCGACACCCCGGACAACATCAAGAACGCCGCGATCGAAGCGATCCGCCGTGGCGAGACCAAGTACACTCCGGTCTCCGGCATCCAGCCGCTGCGCGAGGCGATCGCCGTCAAGTTCAAGCGCGAGAACAATCTCGACTACAAGCCGGAGCAGACCATCGTCGGCACCGGCGGCAAGCAGATCCTGTTCAACGCCTTCATGGCGACGCTGAACCCGGGCGATGAGGTCATCATCCCGCGTCCGTACTGGGTCAGCTACCCCGAGATGGTCGCAATCTGCGGCGGCACTTCGGTTTTCGCCGAGACCTCGATCGACAACGGCTTCAAGCTGACCGGCGCGGCGCTCGAGAAGGTGATCACGCCGAAGACCAAGTGGCTGGTCATGAACTCGCCGTCGAACCCGTCGGGCGCTGCCTACACCGAGGCTGAGCTGCGCGAGATCGCCGACGTCCTGCTCAAGCACCCGCATGTCTGGATCCTCACCGACGACATGTACGAGCACCTGACCTATGGCGACTTCGTCTTCAAGACGATCGCCGAGGTCGAGCCGAACCTCTATGAGCGCACGCTGACCATGAACGGCGTGTCCAAGGCCTATGCGATGACCGGCTGGCGTATCGGCTACGCCGCAGGCCCGGTCCAGCTCATCAAGGCAATGGACATGATCCAGGGCCAGCAGACCTCTGGCGCCTGCTCGATCGCCCAGTGGGCTTCGGTCGAGGCGCTGAACGGTCCGCAGGACTTCATCGCGAAGAATAAGGCGATCTTCCAGGGCCGCCGCGACCTCGTCGTCAGCATGCTCAACCAGGCCAACGGCATTACCTGCCCGACGCCGGAAGGCGCGTTCTACGTCTACCCGTCGGTTGCCGGCCTGCTCGGCAAGACCGCGCCTTCGGGCAAGGTCATCGAGACCGACGAGGATTTCGCGCTCGAGCTGCTCGAGGCTGAGGGCGTTGCAGTTGTTCACGGCACGGCCTTCGGCCTTGGCCCGAACTTCCGCATCTCCTACGCGACCTCGGAGTCGATCCTTGAGGACGCCTGCTCGCGTATCCAGCGCTTCACCGCTTCGCTGCGCTAAGAACTTCCGGCACGCGGCCTTCGGGCTGCGTGCCTCTCCTCCTCGCGTCCGGCCAGATCCGGAACGCCCTTGCTCTCCCTCCCTACTCGTGTTTGCATGCGTAATGGCCAGCCACGGCCGCCGCGCCGTCGCTGCCACGCGACGGTCGAAGACCGGCCGCCGCTCATGAGGAACAAGTGGGATGGAGGTTGGTCATCATGGGCACCAGAGCCGGAGAACGTTGCAAGGGCCCCAAATGCATAGCCATTGTCGGGCCCTTCAGCAGCGGCAAGACAACGCTTCTTGAAGCTCTACTGGCGCGAACGGGGATTATTCCCCGCCAGAACCCGATCGGCTCCGGCAGCACGGTCGGAGACAATTCACCCGAGGCCCGCGGTCACATGATGAGCGTGGAGGCGACCGTCGCCACCACCGAGTTCATGGGCGAAAGCATCACATTCGTCGATTGCCCGGGCTCTATCGAATTTTCCTTTGAGTCCCAGCCCATTCTCGCCGGCTGCGACCTCGCGGTCGTCGTCGCCGAGCCCGACGAGAAGAAGATCCCCGCGCTGCAGCTGATCATGCGCCAGCTGGACGACATGGGCGTCCCGCGCATGCTGTTCCTCAACAAGATCGACAAGGCAACGGTCGGGGTGCGCGACCTCCTCAAACTGCTGCAGCCGATCAGCTCGACGCCGCTCTTGCTGCGCCAGATCCCGCTGCGCAAGGAAGGCGTCATCATCGGCTCGATCGACCTCGCCCTGGAGCGCGCTTACATCTACCGCGAATACGCGCCGAGCGAGATCGCTTCCATTCCCGACGACGAGAAGGCGCGCGAGGTCGAGGCACGCTTCTCGATGCTCGAACGGCTTGCCGACCATGACGACGCGCTGATGGAGCAGCTGCTCGATGAGATCGAGCCCCCGAAGGATGCCATCTTTGATGACCTGTCCGCTGACCTTCGGGAAGGCGTCATCACCCCGGTGCTGATCGGCAGCGCGGAAAAGGGAAACGGCGTCCTGCGCCTGCTCAAGGCAATACGGCACGACGCACCGGACGTGACCGCCACACGCGAAAGGCTCGGCCTCGAGGCCGGCAAGCCGGCCGTCCAAGTGCTCAAGACCTGCCACACGCCGCATGGCGGCAAGCTGTCGATCGCCCGCGTGCTCGCCGGCCGCTTTCCTGACGGCGCGGAGGTCTATTCCTCGCGCAGCACGAGCGGCAAGATCTCCGGCATCTATCGCCTCCTCGGCAAGGAACAGAAGAAGCTCGCCGCTGCCGAGGAAGGCGAGAC
This sequence comes from Aminobacter sp. J44, assembly GCF_007829415.1. NCBI lineage: Bacteria > Pseudomonadati > Pseudomonadota > Alphaproteobacteria > Hyphomicrobiales > Phyllobacteriaceae > Aminobacter > Aminobacter sp. J44. Next base: position 6,769 of record NZ_VLJG01000017.1, read on the forward strand.
GGTTGCGTTCGGCAAGCTCGACGAAATCGCCACCGGCGACACGCTGTCGCTCGACAAGAACGTGCCGCAGCTTGTGACGCTGGACATTCCCGCACCGGTCTATGCGCTCGCCATGCGGCCTAAGGAGCGCAAGGACGACGTGCGCCTGACTGCAGCCCTGCAGCGCATGCTTCAGGAAGACCCGTCACTCACCCTCGAGCAGAACCAGGACAGCAGCGAGACCATCGTCTCCGGCCACGGCGAGATGCACCTGCGCGTCACGGTCGAGCGGCTCGAAGGAAAATATCAGATCGCGGTCGACACCCAGCCGCCGCGCATCCCCTACCGCGAGACGATCCGCACGGGCACGACTCAACGCGGCCGCCACAAGAAGCAGTCAGGCGGGCATGGCCAGTTCGGCGACGTCCTCCTCGACATCAAGCCGCTACCACGTGGCTCGGGTTTCGAGTTCACCGACACGATCACCGGCGGCGTGGTGCCCAAGCAATACATTCCCTCAGTAGAGGCCGGCATTCGCGACTACCTCAAATGCGGACCGCTTGGCTTTCCGGTCGTCGACATCGCGGTCAACCTCGCAGACGGCTCCTACCATACCGTCGACTCGTCGGACATGGCATTCCAGCAAGCGGCGCGGCTCGCGATGCGCGAGGGCATGGCAAACTGCTCGCCGGTCCTTCTGGAGCCGATCCTGAAGGTCGAGATCTACACCCCGTCGGAAGCTACCGCGAAGATCACCGGCATCGTCCCGCAGCGGCGCGGGCAGATTCTTGGCTACGACGCACGGCCTGGGTGGGAAGGCTGGGACATCGTCGAGGCGACGATCCCGCAGTCGGAAATCGGCGACCTCATCATTGAGCTGCGCTCGGCGACCTTTGGCGCGGCGTCATACTGCGCAAAATTTGATCACCTTGCTGAACTGACCGGGAGATTGGCAGACGAGGTGATTCAAAGCCAGGCAAAGAAGGTTGCTGCCTAGCCGCAGGCTCCAACAGGCTGATTTAAGACAGAAAAAAAGCCGGATCTGGAAAGACCCGGCTGAGTTATTGGAAGTGCCGTTAGGCTAAACCTCCAGAGGGGAACACTCGCGGGCGCTAATGGGAGGAGGAACGCGCCCGGGAGATGGCGTTGATATGGGCGCTTCCTGCTCAAATTGCAAGCAATCTCTTTCGCAATGCACCTATGCGGATGCAGCATAGCTGACCTGGAACAAAAAAGCCTGCCGTCGCGGCAGGCTTTTTCCGAAAGATGCCCGGTTTCGCAGCAAAACGTCCAAGGACGTCTCAGAAATTCCAGCTACGCGCCTTCGCGAGCAGGAAATCGCGGAAGACATGCAGTTTCACCTGATTCTTCATCGCGTCGGGGTAGCAGAAGTAGGTGTCGAACGACGGCACCTCCGTCTCCGGCATCAGCTGCAGCAGGCCCGAATCCTTGTCGACCATGTAGTCCGGCAGGATGGCAACGCCCGCACCGCGCTGAACCGCGATCTTCAGCGACATGATGTTGTTGATCTGCAGCGCCGCCGTTCGCTTCTGCCCTTCAGGCAGGCCAGCGGTCTCCAGCCAGTTCATGTCTGCCAGGTGAGTCGGCACCGGCTCGCCGAAGGTAACGATTCGGTGCTGATCGAGCTCCTCCATCGAACGCGGCTTGCCGAACTTATTGACGTACGAGGGCGCCGCGTAGACGTGGAAGTGCACGGTGAACAGCTTGCGCTGGATCAGGTCCGGCTGCTGCGGCTGACGCAGGCGAATGGCGCAGTCGGCCTGGCGCATGGTCAGATCGAGTTCCTCGTTGGCAAGAATTAGCTGCAGCTGAATCTCGGGATAGAGGTCGAGGAACTCCTGAACGCGCTCGGTAAGCCACCCCGAACCGAGGCCCACAGTCGTGGTCACGCGCAGCGGGCCGGACGGTCGGTCCTTGGCCTCCGTCAGGCGCATCCTGACGGTTTCCAGCTTCATTAGCACTTCATGCGCCGTCTGGTAGAGGATCTCGCCCTGCTCGGTCAGGACGAGACCACGCGCATGGCGGTGGAACAGCGGAACGCCGACATCCTGCTCCAGCGCGCTAACCTGGCGCGAGATCGCGGACTGCGACAGGCGCAGTGCCTCGGCAGCATGTGTGAATGACCCGGCTTCGGCGGCCGCGTGGAATACGCGCAGCTTGTCCCAGTCGAGTGCCATATCCGCTGTCCCCTTCCAAAACCCTCTGAGGCTTACTCTGCAGCCTCGCGGTGCATTTCGAGTTCAGCGACATAGCGTTCGGCCTCGAGTGCTGCCATGCAGCCCATGCCCGCCGCCGTGATCGCCTGACGGTACACGTCATCCGTCACGTCGCCCGCCGCAAAGACGCCAGGGACATCCGTTGCCGTGGAGTCCGGCGCGGTCCAGAGATAGCCGTTCGGCTTCAGCTTCAGCTTGCCCTTGAAGAGTTCGACTGCCGGTGCATGGCCGATCGCCACGAACAGGCCATCGGTGGACATCTCGGTGAGTTCGCCGGTCTGAACGTTGCGCAACCTGAGCCCCGTGACTGACGGCGGCAGCGGCGCCTTACGCACCTCTCCGAGGATCTCGTCGACCTCGTGGTCCCAGATGACCTTGACGTTTTCCTTCATCGCCAGGCGCTCGCGCAGGATCCGCTCGGCGCGGAACTCGTTGCGGCGGTGCACGACGGTGACGCTCTTTGCGATGTTGGCAAGGTACAGCGCCTCCTCGACGGCCGTGTTGCCGCCGCCGACGACGACCACATCCTTGCCGCGATAGAAGAAGCCGTCGCAGGTCGCGCAGGCCGAGACGCCGAAGCCCATGAAGGTCTGCTCAGACGGCAGGCCCAGCCACTTCGCCTGCGCTCCGGTGGCAATGATCAGCGCGTCGCAAGTGTAGGTCGTGCCGGAATCGGTCGAAACGACGAACGGCCGCACGTCGAGGTTCACGTCGGTGACGAGGTCGGAAACGATCTTGGCGCCGACATGCTCGGCCTGCGCGCGCATCTGCTCCATGAGCCAGGGGCCCTGGATCGGCTCGGCAAAACCCGGATAGTTCTCGACGTCGGTGGTGATGGTGAGCTGGCCGCCCTGCTGCAGCCCTGCGATCAGCACCGGCTCGAGCATTGCGCGTGCTGCATAAATGGCGGCTGTATAGCCGGCCGGGCCGGAACCGATGATCAGAACGGGCGCGTGTGTCGCGGTCATGTCGTTACCCTACTCCCCGCCTTCGCATGCTCGGCGCGGCTACAAATTGGTATGCTGGATGATGCCTAATCTAGGTGTTGGTATGCACTGCTTGCAAGGCGGCGATTTGTTGCGTGCCGCAATCTCTGGGGATAGGTTTGCCTGTCTGCCAGCGGCGGTGCACAATGCCTTCAAATCCCCAAGGCGTGCGGCGATTCTGGCTAGCGTCAACCTCACTCGTCTGCACACCCCTCAGCCACCTCGGAACACGACATGCCCATCAAGGCCGACCTCGACAACATCGACTGGAAAATCCTGAAAGAGCTTCAGGAAGACGGCCGGATGACAAATGTCGAACTGTCGCGCCGGGTGGGGATATCGGCGCCGCCATGCCTTCGACGGGTAAAGCGACTGGAAGACGCCGGCATCATACGCCGCTACCGCGCCATCCTCGACACGTCGCAGCTCGGGTTCGATGTCGTAGCCTTCTGCTCCATCGGCCTCAACAATCAGTCCGAAACCGAACTGAAGAAATTCGCTGAGCTCACCCGCGCCTGGCCGATCGTACGGCAGGCCTGGATGGTATCGGGCGAATCCGACTTCATGCTGTACTGCGTGGCCAGCGATCTCGCGACGTTCCAGAACTTCGTGATCGAGGAACTTACCTCGGCGCCGAATGTCGGCACCGTGCGTACCGCGCTGACCATCAGGCCGGTCAAGGACGAAGGCGCGGTCGCAATCGGCTGACGGGACCGGCGCCTAGCGCCCCTGCCCCATCAACCCTTCATAGATGGCGATGAGCTTCTTCGCTTCGCCGATCAGCTGGAAATCCCGTTCGACATGCGCCCGCGCGGCGACGCCCTGCCGCTCTCGCAGCTCGTTGTCGGCCAGGTAGCGCTCGACTTCTCGGACCATCGCCTCGCCGTCCCCAGGCGGAATGATGACGCCGGCCTCTGAAGGCACCAGCTCGGAAAACGCGCCGACATCAGCTGCCACGACCGGCACACCGCTCGCCATTGCTTCCAGCGGCGTCAGTCCAAAACCTTCCCAGCGCTGCGGCGCGACATAGAGCGACAGCGCGCGGTACCAGCGGTCGATGTCGGTATGTTCGCCGACGAAGAGGATGCGGTCGGAAAGGCCAGCTTCAGCTACGCGGCGCTTGAGGCCATCCTCGAATTCCTGGTGCTGCGCAGTCGCCCGGCCTGCAACGATCGCCGACCATTCCGGATAACGGGGCAACAGTGCAATCATCGTGTCGACGAAGAGGTCCGTGCCCTTCTGGTGGCGCACACGACCGAAGCAGCCGGCATAGAGCCGGGTCGGATCGAGCCCTACTTCCTTCGCCGCTTCCGCCCTGTTCGCGGGCACGTGGAACCGCTCAGTATCGATGCCGTGCATGATCACGGTATTCGGCACTTTCAGGTAAGCCGCCGTCTTGTTGCTAGTCGCGATGACGGCATCCATCCGGTCGATCAGGAAGCGGGTCAGGCGCTTGTGGTGACGCTGCGAGGCCGATGTGAAGACGATCTTCATCGGCGCGCGAAAGATGTCGCGCAGGATCAGCCCGCCGATCATCTCGACATTGCGCCGCGCGTGCCAGACACGCACGCCGCCGCCAACGGGGCGGCGCAGCAGAGCCGGCACCTGCCACCAGCGCAGCTTGGCCAGAAGCGCAGGCAGGCCCGGCCCCAGCGCCGCAAGCCCAATCATCTTCACCTGCAGCGGAACGAGCTGGATGATCGTGCTCGTCACGCCGGACAGGCGCCGCTTGAAGTTGGGCACAATGACACGCACCCGCGCCGGGTCGACGCGGGTGGCCTCACGCGTTTTTTCGGAGGTCACCGGGGTTTAGACCCAGCGCAGCTCGACGATCTCGTAGCCGCGGGCGCCGCCGGGTGCATTCACTTCGATCTCGTCGCCGACGCTCTTGCCGATCAGCGCGCGCGCGATGGGCGAGGAAATGGAGATGCGGCCGGCCTTCACGTCGGCTTCCTGGTCGCCGACGATCTGGTAGGTCTTCTCTTCCTCGGTCTCCTCGTCGACGAGGACGACCGTGGCGCCGAACTTGATGGTGTCGCCGGACAGCTTCGACACGTCGATGACATCGGCGCGCGCGATCAGGTCTTCAAGCTCGTTGATGCGACCTTCGTTCAGGCTCTGCGCCTCCTTCGCGGAGTGGTATTCCGCATTCTCGGACAGGTCGCCATGAGCCCGGGCTTCGGAGATGGCCTCGATAATGCGAGGACGCTCCTCCTGCTGACGCCAGCGCAGTTCTTCCTTCAGCGCCTCGAATCCGCGGACCGTCATCGGGACCTTGTTCATCTCAGTCGACCTTTCCTGCACATCCACCAACCCCCTTTCTCTCCGGGGTTGAGACAAAAATAAAACGGCTCGGCAGCCTTGGCCAACGAACCGTTCAACGCATGTTCAGGGCTAAATATAGCAAGTTTGAGTGAGTTTTCACGAACAATTTCGCGGGGCGCCGCCGCCAACCCACCGCTTCCACAAAAGCGTCAGGCGCGGAAGATGACGGCCGCCCCCGCCGCAATCAGCGCAAACCCCAGCACATGGTTCCACGTGATCGCCTCCTTCAGGTAGAAGACAGAGAAAACTACGAAGACGCACAGAGTAATGACCTCCTGGATCGTCTTGAGCTCGGCGGCAGAATACACGCCATGGCCGATTCGGTTCGCAGGCACCGCCAGCCAGTACTCGACCAGCGCAATCATCCAGCTGAACATCACGGCGGCATAAAGCGGTGCCGTCTTGAATTTCAGGTGTCCATACCATGCAAACGTCATGAAGACGTTGGATGCGAGAAGAAGAAGTACCGGTAATACCTTGGGTGAGAGGAGCAGCGACATGACGATTCCCGAACAAGGGCTTTGACGATCCGTCTTTGCGCAGGTTCAGGGCAAATTGTCATCTGAAATCAGGTGCCGTGCGCGGCCCGGCCGCTGCCGCAGGATAAAGCCCAAACAGAATCGCAACATGCCGTCATGCCATGTGATCGCCCCGGCGCTGGTCGCGATCGATTCCTGCGCCACTTTCCGGAGTCATGAGGATCTTCAACCGGCGCGCGTTCACCCTATTGATCATCCTGTCGGCCTTTCCCGCCTCCGGCGATGAGCTGCCGGAGACGATGTCACCGCCACCTCCCCGCCCGAAAGCCATCGCGAAGCCCGAAGCAAAGGCTGACAGCGGCGTCTCCGGATCGGAGCAGCAGTGCCGCGCCGAATTGCGGAAGCTGGGCGTCGAGTTCAAAAGCTTGCCGGCCATCCGATCGGGCGGCTGCCGGGTATCGAGTCCGCTCGAGGTTTCCTCGCTCGGCGGCGGCGTGGACATTCGCCCCGCCGCGACGCTCTCCTGCCCGATGGCACTGGCAGCTGCCCGCTATATCCGCGACACGGTGCGTCCGGCCGTGCGGAAGGAACTTGGCAGCGACCTGGTCGCGATCAACCAGGCATCCGGGTATGTCTGCCGTCCCCGCAACGGCACGAAGAAGCTGTCTGAACATGCGTTCGGCAATGCGCTCGATCTCTCGGCGCTGGTCCTGAAGGACGGCGACACATACGAGATCCGTGACTACGGCAAGGCGAGGCCCAATCACGCCCGGCTGCTGAAGCACTTGCGGGACAAGGCCTGCGGGCCGTTCAAGACGGTGCTGGGGCCCGGAAGCGACGCCGATCACGCCGACCACCTCCACTTCGATCTCGCCGAGCGGCGCAACGGCGGCACCTATTGCAAATAGCCGCCTGCCACTGCGGAGCTTGTCGCCGAGCTTTCAATTACGCCTGCCGCGTCATCCATTCGGTGAAGGTCTGGCCGCTTCCCTGTCTCTCGGGCGCCCGCCTGCCGCTGACAGGCGGGCCTCGCCCAAAATCCCTGTCGCTTAACGCTGCGACGGATGTTATCTCACGCAAATGCTATACCTTGAAATCGCTGTCGTCGTAGTTCTCATCTGCGTCAACGGACTTCTGGCCATGTCGGAGCTGGCCGTCGTCTCCTCCCGTCCATCCCGCCTTAGTGCGATGGCCGAGAAGGGAGATACCGGCGCTGCCGTCGCCAACAAACTCGCGGCCGATCCGGGTCGCTTCCTGTCGACCGTTCAGATCGGCATCACCCTCGTTGGCGTCCTGTCGGGTGCCTTTTCGGGCGCAACGCTCGGTCAGCGCATGTCCGAATGGATGCTTTCGGTTGGCGTGCCGGCCAGCGTTGCCGGCACCCTTGGCGTTGGTCTCGTCGTCGCGCTTATCACCTATGGCTCGCTGATCATCGGCGAACTGGTTCCGAAGCAGATAGCCCTCCGCAATCCGGAGGCAGTCGCCTCGCGCGTTGCCGGCGGCATGCGCCTTCTGTCGATCGTTGCAGCGCCGCTCGTCTGGCTGCTCGACATTTCCGGCAAGACGGTCCTTCGCCTCCTGGGGCAGAATGAAGAAGGCGGTTCAATTGTCACCGACGAAGAAATCGTCAACCTGATCGCCGAGGCTGAGAGCCACGGGGTCGTCGAGAGCGACGAGCGCAAGATGATCGCGGGTGTCATGCGCCTTGCGGATCGCAGCGTGCGGGCGCTGATGACGCCGCGTACCGAAGTCGACTGGATCGATCTCACCGACAGCAAGTCGACCCTGCGCAAGAAGCTGGTCGAGACCCCTCGCTCGCTGCTGCCTGTCGGCAACGGCAGCGTCGACGAGATGGTCGGCGTCGTGAAGGCGCGCGAGGTGCTGGCGATGCTGGTTGAGCGCAAGCCGTTCGAACTGTCCGAACTGATCCACCCGGCGCCGATCGTGCACGACACCGCCGACGCGCTCGACGTGCTGACGACGCTCAAGGAAGCCGCCACGCCGATGGCGCTGGTCCATGACGAGTATGGTAATTTCGAAGGCGTTGTGACGCCTGCCGACATTCTTGAGACGATCGTCGGCGTCTTCAAGTCGGACCTCGACGAAGAGGAAGAGCCCGCAGCCGTCGAACGTCCGGACGGGTCGTGGCTGCTGGCCGGCTACCTGCCGACCGACGAGATGGCCGACATTCTGCACATCGAACTGCCTGAGAAGCGGGACTACGAGACTCTGGCGGGCTTCGTGCTGTCCTACATGCACAAGCTGCCGGAAGTCGGCGAGTATGTTGATGCGCTCGGTTGGCGCTTTGAAGTGGTCGACCTTGACGGCCGACGCATCGACAAGATCCTCGCAACCCGCCTCATCAAGACGCACCGGGGCGTGGTCGCTTGAGCGATTTCACGAATTTTATGAAAACAAACAAAAAAGGCCGGAGCAATGCCGGCCTTTTTCTCTTGGTGACACGTGCGGCGATTATTCCGCCGCTTCCTGATGCTGGGCGCTCGCCTCGCGGGCGTTCTTCAGCGCGTTCACCCACCAGGCGAACTGGTTAAGCATGTCCTTGCCGCTCTGGACGAGGTGCGGCATGTCGGAGAACTTCTTCTCCCCGGAGGCGATCTGCGCGTAGTCGGCCCAGACGATATGAACGCCGGTGCGGATGGGCGCCATCTGCAGCTCGATCGCGATCAGGCGCAGCTGCTCCACCGCGCGGGCGCCGCCAACGCCGCCGTAACCGACGAAGGCGACCGGCTTGTTCTTCCACTCATTGTAGGCATAGTCGAGCGCGTTCTTGAGAACGCCGCTCGGGCTGTGGTTGTACTCGGCGGCGGTCATGATGTAGCCGTCAAAGCTGGCAACCTTCTGCTGCCATGCCCGCGCCACGTCCGACTTGGACGGAGCCCATGCCGGGGATGCCGGATCCTCGAAGAACGGCAGCGGGAAATCGCGAAGATCCACGATCTCGACATCGAACTCGCCCGTCTCCCTGGCCAGATCCGCGATCCACTCTGCAGGTTTATCGCCGAAACGCCCCTCGCGGGTTGAACCGATGATCACTCCGATTTTGGGTTTGGCCATGGTAAAGTCCTTCTCGCGCCAAGTTGGTATCTAAATGATACCGACACTAGATATGAAACTATTGACGCAGCGGACAAGGAGGCACTTTGTTGACACTGAGTCACCGTGACGAAACCGCCTGCCGCGCCGTCAGCGACGTGCTCTCCCGGGTGGGCGACAAATGGACGGTCCTCGTGGTCGAGTTGCTGAGCGACGGGCCGATGCGTTTCAGCGAGTTACGGCGCCTGATCGGCAACATCTCGCAGAAGATGCTGACGACCACGCTGCGCGGGCTGGAGCGGGATGGGTTGGTGACGCGCACTGTCTATCCGACCATCCCGCCGCGCGTCGATTATGAACTCACGGAACTTGGCCGCGGCCTGCGCGAGCCGGTCAAGGCCTTGGGCGACTGGGCGCGGCAAAACATCGGCCACATCAATGAGGCGCGGCGGAAGTTCGACGACGAAGCGTAGTGAGGATCAGTCTTCCTGAGGCACCGGCGTCGGCACGCCGTCCTTGTCGACGGCAACCATGACGAAGTCGGCATGCGTCACCCGCTCCATCAGGTCCGACAGATAGCGCTGCGCCCAGGCCTCGACGCGAAGCGTCATCGAGGTGCGGCCGACCTTGGTGATGTCGATGTAGATGCAGAGCGTGTCGCCGACCTTCATCGGCTTGGCGAAAGACATTTCCTTCACCGCGGCGGTGACCACCCTGCCCTTCGCCCGCTCGGCGGCGCGGATACCGCAGGCAAGGTCCATCTGCGCCATCACCCAGCCGCCGAAGATGTCCCCGGCCGCGTTCGCGTCAGCCGGCATCGCGAGGGTGCGCAGGGTTAGCTCGCCGACCGGTTTGACGTCATTGCGATTCATGCAGATGCTCTCCTTTTGCTGGGCAACCAGAGGTAGCCGTGAGCGAAAGGATTAACAAGCGGCATGGAAGGCGCAACGGGTTACACCGAAAGCGGCATCTGAAAATGCTTCTTGATGATGTGCAAAACCGCGATACACTCATTTTGTGGCGGGGATAACAAGGCGAGCGACGCCCGAACATCGCTCCACCAGGGAGGATCAGATGCCCGCCAGGCACCACTCGGAGAACGTAACTTTACTCGGCCAAAAACTGTCGCCGGATGAACTGGCCCTGACGCAGCCAGTTATCGACGCCGTATGCTGGGAACTCGGCATAACAGCCCGGGAGATTGCGCGCAGAAGAGCCGTTTCAGAACGCGTCTACGCCGCATTCCGCTCCGGCCGTCTGCCGCTGAACATGGTCACAGCAGGTTTACAGGAGCTGCGTTAACCGTCAGCTCCCGACGATGACCTCAAAGCCGCCGTAAATCATTCTCTGGGTGTCGAAGATACCTTTCCAGTCGTCCATTTTCATGCGCGGGTCCTGCATCACCTGCGCATTGATCTCATCGCGCTTCTCCCGTGACGGATAAGTGATCCACGCAAAGACAACGGTCTCATCCTCGCTAGCCTGAACCGCACGGGGGAAAGAAGTGATCTCGCCATACGGAACGTCGTCGGCGATGGCTTCAACGTAGGAAAGCGCGCCATGTTCAATCCATACGTTCTTTCCCAGTGTCGCCATCTCCTTGTAGCGCTCGATATTGGCTTTCGGCACCGCGATCACGAAACCGTCGACATACATCTGCTTCCTCCCAGGAATTTGCCTAGCTGACCGGCGCGTTCATCGCCCACGAAACGCCGAAGGGGTCGCGCAGGTTGCCCCAGCGGTCGCCCCAGAACATCACGTCCAGCGGCACCACCACCTCGCATCCGGCATCGACCGCCCGCTGCCACCAGCTGTCGATCTCGTCGGGTTTGAGGATCAGCTGCAGCGTGTAGCCCGCCGCCGGCTCATGCGGATGGCCATGCTCAGGGTAAGCGTCCGAAAGCATCAGCGAGGAACTGTTGACGTAAAGATGGACATGCATCGTCCTCCCGTTTTCGTCTGGGGGAACGGCGAATGCCTGCTCGGCACCGAAGGCCTTCTTGTAGAACTCAGCGGCCTTCAGGGCGCCTTCGACTTCGAGATAGGGAACAAGGCCGCTCTTGGCAGGCGGCATAGGCGGGAACTGCTGGTCGGACATTCAACTTCCTCCAGTTGGCTTTATGCGCCACAGGACGAATGATGGAGGAACGAGCCGACAGCAGGAAATGAAAAAATTTGATGCGCCCATCAGCGAGATCGCCGGGGCGCACCAGGATCAGCGGCCGGGACGTCCGGTCTTGCGTGAACGCCGGCTTTCCTTGCGCACGTCAGCCGGGTCCTCATAGGATCCAATGCCAGCACGCTCGCGCTTGATCGGCTTTGGATCCTCGGGCTTCACCGGCAGCTTGCCCGGCACGGGCTTTTCCGTGCGACCGACGGTCATTTCATCGAGCGAGTTCTTGCGGAACAGGCTGCCGCGGCTCGCCGGAACCGCGTGGTCGCCGGAGGTACCCATCTCGTCGAGATCGGGCTTGCGGAAAAGGTTCGAGCGGGCAGCCTCCTCGGCCTCCCTCGCCTCGCGGCGTTGCTGGATGCGTTCCTGCTCCTCGGCAGTGCGGTGCTTTGCGACACCCTTGTTATGCCGGCCCTTCTGCTGGCCGGTGACGGGGCTGACGAGGTCAGCCTCGCGCGCCAGCGGATCGTCGGAGATGGCCAGTTCGGTCTCGCGCAGGCGCTTGATCTCGTCGCGCAGCCGCGCCGCTTTCTCGAAGTCGAGGTCGGCGGCCGCATCACGCATTTCCTTCTCGAGATATTCGAGATGTGCCTTGAGGTTGTTCCCGACCAGGTTGTCCTTGCCGCCCTTGGTGAATGCAGAAATGTCCGCGCGGACGTGGTCACGCTCGTAGACCGAGTCGAGGATGTCGCCGATGTTCCGTTTGACGCTCTCCGGCGTGATGCCGTGCTCGGCGTTGTAGGCAAGTTGCTTTTCGCGGCGGCGGTTTGTCTCCGCCATCGCGCGTTCCATCGAGCCGGTGATCTGGTCGGCGTAAAGGACAACCTTGCCGTCGACGTTACGCGCAGCACGGCCGATGGTCTGGATGAGCGACGTTTCCGAACGCAGGAAACCTTCCTTGTCCGCGTCGAGGATCGCGACGAGGCCGCACTCCGGAATGTCGAGGCCCTCGCGCAGCAGGTTGATGCCGACGAGCACGTCGAAGGCACCAAGCCGCAGGTCGCGCAGGATTTCGATGCGCTCCAGCGTATCGATGTCCGAGTGCATGTAGCGCACGCGCACTCCCTGCTCGTGCAGGTACTCGGTGAGGTCTTCGGCCATGCGCTTGGTGAGCACCGTGCACAGCGTGCGATAGCCCTTGGCGGTCGTCTCGCGGATCTCGCCGAGCACATCGTCGACCTGGCTCTTGGCCGGGCGCACCTCGACCGGTGGGTCGATCAGGCCAGTCGGGCGGATCACCTGCTCGGCGAACACGCCGCCCGCCTGCTCCATCTCCCAGTTCCCCGGGGTTGCGGACACGCAGATGGTCTGGGGGCGCATTGCATCCCACTCCTCGAAGCGGAGCGGACGGTTGTCCATGCACGACGGCAAGCGGAAGCCATATTCGGCAAGCGTCGCCTTGCGCCTGAAGTCGCCACGATACATTGCGCCGATCTGCGGGACCGTGACGTGGCTCTCGTCGATGAAGACGATGGCGTTGTCCGGCACATATTCGAACAGCGTCGGCGGCGGATCGCCTGGCGCGCGCCCCGTGAGGTAGCGCGAATAGTTTTCGATGCCGGCGCACGAGCCGGTTGCCTCGAGCATCTCCAGGTCGAAGCGGGTACGCTGCTCGAGGCGCTGCGCCTCGAGCAGGCGCCCTGCCCGCTCGAGCTCGGCAAGCCGGTGCTTCAGCTCTTCCTTGATCGACTTAATCGCCTGCGTCAGCGTCGGCCGCGGGGTCACATAGTGCGAGTTCGCGTAGATCTTGACGCTCTTGAGGTCGCCGGTCTTCTGACCGGTGAGCGGGTCGAACTCGGTGATCGCCTCGATCTCGTCACCCCACAGCGAGATGCGCCAGGCGCGGTCTTCAAGGTGGGCGGGGAACAGCTCGATCGTATCGCCGCGGACGCGGAACGAGCCGCGCGTGAAGTTGATGTCCTGGCGCTTGTACTGTTGCGCGACGAGGTCGGCGAGCAGCTGGCGCTGGTCGAGCCGGTCGCCGACCTCCATCTGGAAGGTCATCGCCGTATAGGTTTCGACGGAACCGATACCGTAAATGCACGACACGGAAGCAACGATGATGACGTCGTCTCGCTCAAGCAACGAACGCGTAGCCGAGTGGCGCATCCGGTCGATCTGCTCGTTGATCGAGGATTCCTTCTCGATGTAGGTATCGGTGCGCGGGACGTAGGCTTCCGGCTGGTAGTAATCGTAGTACGAGACGAAATACTCGACGGCATTGTTCGGGAAGAAGCTCTTGAACTCGCCGTAGAGCTGCGCCGCCAGCGTCTTGTTGGGTGCAAGGATCAGCGCCGGGCGCTGCGTCTCCTCGATCACCTTCGCCATGGTGAAGGTCTTGCCTGAGCCGGTAACGCCGAGCAGGACTTGGGTCCGTTCGCTGCTGTTGACGCCTTCGACGAGATCGCGGATCGCCGTCGGCTGGTCGCCGGAGGGCTGGAACGGCGTCTCCATCTTCAGGCGAATGCCGCCCTCGGACTTCACCGGCCGAGCCGGGCGATGCGGCACCCACGCCTCTTTGCGCAGGTTCGGGTCACCGCCCTCGATCAGCTTCGTCAGCGCCGCAACGGTCGCGGTCACGCCGGAAGAGGAGATCGACTCCGCATCCTCAAGCGCGATGTCGAGTCCGGCAACGGGATTGAGACCGGCAGCCGCACGTTCGCGCGGGGAAGCAGCGCCACCCATCGACGTGCCGCGCGCCGAGCGCGTGGGTGCACTCGACCGTTCGGGCACTTTCTTGCGCGGTTTGCTGGTCTTCTTCTCCGCTTCTTCGGAGATCTGCCGCGCCCAGTCGGAGATAGTTCCCGACAGCGGCGTTCCCTCAAGGTCGGCCTGCGGCGCCTCCCCGAACCCTTCGGGGTTCATCTGCTCCGAGGCATCCAGAAAATCTGTCAGTGGACCTTTGCGCTCGCGCGAGCCGGGGCGGGTCGCAGCGGACTTCTTGTCGGGAGACTTAGCCATGGCGGGAATATGGGCGGCAGCAACGGAAATGGAAAGAGGCGCCGGGCCGCGCCATCGGTCAATTCACGCGATCCTGACAGCAGGTTGTCAGGAAGGAAGCGCTACGCATGCGAAAGGCGGCGCGATCGCTCGCGCCGCCCTTCAAAACTCGGTCGGATTCTTATGCAGCCGACAGGTTAACGGCCTTCGGGCCCTTACCCATACGATCCGGCTCCGTGTCGAAGGTGACCTTCTGGCCATCAACGAGGGTGCGCAGACCCGAAGCCTCGACAGCGGAAATGTGGACGAAAACGTCCTTCGCGCCGCCATCAGGCGTGATGAAGCCGAAGCCTTTGGTTGCATTGAAGAATTTAACGGTGCCGGTCTGGGCCATAGGGGGAAGCTCCTGTTCCCTTTGGTAAGCTGCGTCTGCACGACGTGTGCAGGGTCGCGGGTGTCGAGAGTTCACGAAGTCGGGGAAAGGTCGTCCAAAACGGTCCAGTCTCCGGGTAGCAAATGCCCGAACGTCATCAGCATGGCATGATTTGGGGAGCGCCGCAAGCACGGAAAGCCGCCCTTGCGGCACGCAATTCTTGCGCCGCACCAAGAAAAATTTGACCCCGCACGCCCCCACTGGATCGGCATCCTCCATAACAATTTATCATTCCGGGCGGGGCGGCTGGGAGTTGCGGGCGCGACCGCGGCAGCTATATTGTTGTTTTTGTTATACTATGATTTCCGGCAAATCTTTTGCTTGCCCGTAACTGCAAAATCGAGGACAAATTCTTCCGTTCGGGCATTTGCCGGCCCGGAGACTGGAATAGGAAACACTGGTGCAGCCACCATTGCAGGACACGCAAAATTTGCAGAGCTTCACCAGTGACCGCGAAATGAGAGGGTTTCGGCTAGACCCCGGCGCGCGAATGCCTCTTCTTCTCCCCCAGGAATGCCCAGAACACCGCGGGTGTCGCCCGCAGGGACTAAGTAGCGGGAGATAAGGAGCATCCCTATGCCTCAGAGTGGAACAGTAAAGTTTTTCAATCACGCCAAAGGCTTCGGCTTCATCACGCCTGAAGGCGGCGACAAGGATGTGTTCGTGCACATCTCTGCCGTCCAGGCGTCGGGGCTGCCGGGCCTCGAGGACGGACAGAAGGTCACCTTCGAGACCGAGCCGGACAAGCGCGGCAAGGGTCCGAAGGCGGTGAACCTCACGGTCCTCTAAGACTGCGAGCACACGCCGCGGATAGGCATTGATTGAAACACGCGCTACTGCGTCTGGCGCGTGTTTCTTATTTTCAGGCAAGCCTCGGCCGGCCTCCCTTATCAAACAACTATCGAAGGAACGGATTGGACCGGCGCTCATCGCCGAAGCGSCTGCCCGGGCCATGGCCGCAGATGAAGCCGATCTCATCACCGAGCGGCAGAAGCTTCTCATTGATAGAGCGGATCAGCGCCTCGTGGTCGCCGCCCGGCAGGTCGGTTCGGCCAACTGACCCCTGGAACAGCACGTCGCCGACATGGGCGAATTTGGCGGCTCGATTGTAAAACACGACATGACCCGGCGCATGGCCCGGGCAGTGCAGCACCTCGAACTCATGGCCCGAAAAGGAGACCACCTCTCCTTCCGAGAGGAAGCGGTCCGGCGTGCAGTTGCGCATGCCGCCGATGCCGTAGTTCTTGGCGGAAAGTTCGATGTTGTCGAGGAGGATCTTGTCGGCCTCATGCGGGCCGATGATGTCGACGCTCAACTCTTCCTTGAGCTCCATAGCCCCGCCGGCATGGTCTAGGTGGCCATGGGTGATCCAGATGGCCTCGATGGTGATGCCGTTCTCGCGGATAGCCGCGACGATGTGCTCGACGTCGCCGCCCGGATCGACAACCACTCCCCGCTTCGTCTCGTCGTCGAACATGATGGTGCAGTTCTGCTGGAACGGCGTGACAGGGATGATCCCGGCGCGAAGTTGGCCCATGACTGTCTCCTCTTTTCTGCCCCGTCCTTAGAGCAATTCGGCAGTAAGTCGAAGCCGTTTTGCTGGGAACCCCGCGACAGTCGGGAAAGGCGCAACCTTCGGCAGCATGCGTAAGCAGGAAGGGGCAGCCGTGACCGCCCCTCTTCTGTCAATCGGTTGCCTCAGGACTTCTTCATGATCGCGCCGACAATCGCCGTAAGGATCGCGCCGCCGCCCGCGCCGCCGACGAGGTCCCCGAGGAGACCGCCTAGCGCGCCAGCGGTCGCTGCGTCGGCACCGCCCCCAAGCAGCGCGCCGAGGATCTGACCGCCAGCCACGCCGCCGATGGCACCGCTTAGCAGCTTCGGCAGCTGGCTCATCGCTGCCTGCTTCATCGCAGCGCCGACGGCCTGACCTCCGACGACACCGGCAATGACCTGCACAATGATAGGTAGAAGAGCTTCCACTTTCGTTCCCTCCATGAAAGACCGGCTCTTGTGCCCCCCATCAACGATGTGAATTCTTCTTGTGCCTGCTTGTCAAAGCGCACAAAGAAAATCCCCCGCAAAAAGCGGGGGATCAGTTTGTTGACAAACCCTCGACGCACCTTTCCGGAGCCCGAGATTCACGGAACGTCTCAGATTCAAAGTGAGAACGGATCGGAATCAACAAGCCTGATTTGAAGGCTCGCGGAACTTTGTCAGCAGTCTGATCCCCCGCAAAAAGCGGGGGATTACTGCTTTATCGACTGCAAAATCGCCGGAAAGACTTATTCCGCGGCCTGCGCACGCTTCGGCTGGACCTCGGCCTCATAGGCGTCGATCAGCCTCTTGGTCAGCGCGCCCGGCGTGAAGCGGTACGGTCCGACCTCGGAAACCGGGGTGACTTCTGCTGCAGTGCCGCACAGGAAGCACTCCTCGAAGTCCGCCATCTCCTCCGGCATGATCGCGCGCTCAATGACCTCGATGCCGAGGCCCTTGGCAAGGCCAATCACGGTGCGGCGGGTGATGCCGTCGAGGAAGCAGTCCGGGGTCGGCGTGTGCAGCTTGCCGTCCTTGACGAAGAAGATGTTCGCGCCAGTCGCCTCGGCGACCTGGCCGCGCCAGTCGAGCATCACCGCATCAGCGTAGCCTTTTGCCTCTGCCGAGTGCTTGGAGATCGTGCAGATCATGTAGAGGCCGGCCGCCTTCGCGCGGGACGGTGCGGTGCGCGGGTCGGGGCGGCGGTATTCGGCCATGTCGAGGCGGATGCCCTTCATCTTCGTCGCCGGGTCGAAGTAGCTCGGCCACTGCCAGATGGCGATCGCGACATTGATGCGGTTGTTCTGGGCGGCGACGCCCATCGATTCCGAGCCGCGCCAGGCGATCGGGCGAACGTAGGCGTCAGTAAAGCCCTGTTTCACCAGAAGATCGCGACAGGCCTGGTTGATCTGTTCTGCGGTATAGGGAATCTCGAAGCCGAGGATACGGCCGGATTCGATAAGACGCTCGGTGTGCTCGTTGAGCTTGAAGATCTCGCCGTCATAGGCGCGCTCACCTTCGAAAACGGCGCTGGCGTAGTGAAGGCCGTGGGTCAGGACGTGGATTTTTGCGTCAGCCCATTTGACGAACTCGCCGTTCATCCAGATGTGACCGTCAAGCTGGTCGAAAGGAACGGATGCCATAATGTTCTCCCTAGGGGCCTTGAGGCCTGTTTTTGTTAGACGCGGGCTGCGCGGTTCGCTAACCCGAAGCTTGGAAAATTCTAGTAGTATGCCTGGCCGTGCAGCGCATTGAAGGAAGTTCCGGAAGCAGGTGTCCCGCTTTCCAATTCGTTCGCCATGGGCGTCGAACATTGACAAAAATTACCACCCGGACGAAAATATGTCAACATCACTGACATATTCGGACGGCAAGATGACTGAGGTGACATGACCAGCGAGCAAGCCACGGCAGCCTTTGCCGAATCCGAGACGGACAAAACGGCGGCCGACATCGACTTCGCGATCATCGAGGAGCTCTTCTTCGCCTATCGCGACTTCACGTCGGATCCTGACAAGCAGCTTGCGCAATATGGCTTCGGACGTGCCCATCACCGGATCGTCCACTTCGTCAATCGCCGGCCCGGCCTCACCGTGGCGGAGCTTCTGGAACTCCTGAAGATCACGAAACAGAGTCTTGCGCGCGTTCTCAAGCAGCTGATCGACGGCGGTTATATTGTCCAGGTACCGGGACCGCGCGATCGCAGGCAGCGTGAATTGCACCCGACGGAAAAAGGCCGCAAGCTGGCAATGGACCTGGCGATGCCGCAGTCACGCCGCATTGCACGGGCACTTGCTGAAACGTCCCCGCGTGATCGCGCGGTGATCGAGCGGTTTCTGTTGGATATGATGAACCCGGATTCGCGCGCCCAGATCGCGGCAGCTCCGAAGGACAGGATATCTCGGACGGGTCAGGAGTAGACCATCAGGCGCAAGCGCATTCGGCGAGTATGAGTAAGGGGCGAGGATGTACCTGCGATGACGCAAGATACTCAGATTCCGGGCGACGATGCCCCTCACCTCCTGGTGGTTGACGACGACACCCGCATCAGGACCCTGCTGAAGCAGTTCCTCACCGAAAATGGCTATCGCATTACCATTGCCGGCAGTGCCGACGAGGCGCGCCGCAAGCTGGTCGGCCTCGACTTCGACCTGATTGTCCTCGACGTGATGATGCCTGGTGAAACCGGCGTCGAGCTGACGCAGGCGCTACGCCAGGAAAAGTCAGTGCCGATCCTGATGCTCACCGCGCTGTCGGAGACCGACAACCGCGTCGAGGGGCTTGAGGCCGGCGCTGACGACTATCTGTCCAAGCCCTTCGACCCGCGCGAGCTGCTGCTGCGCATCAGCAACATCCTGCGCCGTGGCGGGCCGCAGCCGGTGCCGAAGCTCGAGCAGATCGTGTTCGGCCCCTACACGTTCCAGATCGCCAAGCGCGAGTTGAAGAAGGGCGGCCAGCCGCTGAAGCTCACTGATCGCGAGCAGGAAATCCTCGCCATATTCGCCCAGCGTGCCGGCGAGACGATCCCGCGCCACGAGCTGGTCGGCTCGGATGCCGAGGTCGGCGAGCGCACCATTGACGTCCAGATCAATCGCCTCAGGCGCAAGATCGAGCGCGACCCGTCCAATCCGGTGTGGCTCCAGACCGTGCGCGGTGTAGGATATCGCCTCAGCGTCGAGTAGCGGCGCAGGCAACGAAGCGACAGAAAGGGCAGCATGGCACGTTCCGAAACCACGGATTCCCGCGGTGCCGGATCGCGTGCCGAACGAGTCCGTTCCCGTGTCTATCCCCTCCTTCGTGGCCTGCGGCGGCTGCTGCCGAATTTCCAGCGGTACCTGCCGAAGCGCCTCTATGCGCGCTCGCTGATCATCGTCATCGCGCCAATGATCCTGTTCCAGTCGCTGGTGGCCTTCGTCTTCATGGAGCGCCACTGGCAGACGGTGACGGTGCGTCTGTCGACCGCGGTCGTGCGCGACATCGCGGCGGTTATCGACATGATCGAGACCTGGCCGACGACCGAGGACCAGACGGAAATCGTCCGCATCGCCCAGGAGCGGCTGCAGATGCGCATCGACATCCTGCCGCCCGACCCGCTGCCGTCGCCGGGGCCAAAGCCGTTTTTTTCGATCCTCGACCAGACGCTCAGCGAGCAGATCACCCAGCAGATCAACCGTCCGTTCTGGCTGGATACCGTTGGCAACTCCAGCATCGTCGAGATCCGCATCCGCCTTGAGGACAAGGTGCTGCGCGTATTTGCCCGCCGCAGCCACACCTACGCGTCGAACACGCACATCTTCCTGCTCTGGATGGCTGGCACGTCGGTGGTGCTGCTCGCCATCGCGGTGGCGTTTCTGCGAAACCAGATCCGCCCGATCCTGCAGCTCGCGGAGGCCGCCGAAAGCTTCGGCAAGGGCCGGCCGATGCCCGCCGATTTCCGCCCGCGTGGCGCGGAGGAGGTCCGGCGCGCCGGCGCCGCCTTCATCCAGATGCGCGAACGTATCGAGCGCCAGATCGAGCAGCGCACGGCGATGCTCACCGGCGTCAGCCACGACCTGCGCACCATCCTGACCCGGTTCAAGCTGCAACTTGCGCTTGGCGGCAACAGGCCAGACCGCGAGGCGCTGGACCAGGACATCAACGACATGCAGTCGATGCTGGAGGGCTACCTTGCCTTCGCGCGCGGCGAAGGCGGCGAGGATCCTGGGCTTTTCGATCTTGCTGCCTTCCTCGAAAAGCTGGTCGAGGAGGCACGGCTGCGCAAGCGCACGCTGACGACGTCACTATCCGGCAGCCCGGAAATCCACGTACGTCCGAACGCCTTCTCGCGCCTGTTGTCCAACATCGTCGGCAACGCGATGCGCTATGCCAGGAACATCGAGGTGAAGGCCTCGCATGCGCGCGGCTCGTTGCTCATCGTCATCGATGACGACGGCCCGGGCATCCCGCCAGAGAAGCGCGAGGATGTCTTCAAGCCGTTCCTACGCCTCGACACGGCGCGCAACCTGGACGCCAGCGGCACCGGCCTCGGGCTTTCGATCGCGCGCGACATCGCCCGCAGCCACGGCGGCGACATCACGCTCGATGACAGCCCTCTGGGCGGCCTCAGGGCGATCATCCGCATTCCGGCTTGATCGAAGTGTCGTGCAGGAAAGCTGCTAGTACAGCTTGCCGCCGTTCGGCACCTTCTTGTCGATGGCAGCCAGCACCACGTCGCCGTTCTCGTCCGAAAAGCCGAGCGTCAGCACTTCCGACATGAACCTGCCGATCTGGCGCGGCGGAAAATTCACCACCGCCATCACCTGGCGGCCGACAAGCGTCTCGGGCGTGTAGTGCCTGGTGATCTGCGCTGACGTCTTCTTCACGCCGATCTGCGGCCCGAAGTCGATCTTCATCTTGTATGCAGGCTTGCGAGCCTCGGGAAAAGGCTCGACCTCGATGATGGTACCGGCGCGAATGTCGACCCGGTCAAAGTCCGCATATTCGATCGGCGGACGAAGCTCACTCCCCCCGCTCATGGTGTCAGCAGGAACCCTTGGTCTCGAATAGAACGTTGGAGAGCGCGTCGCGCGCGGTCGAGCCGGACCAGACGACGAACTGGAATGCCTGGAAGTAGCATTCGCAGGCCTCGAGCGCCGACGACAGCAGCACCTCGACCTGCTGGCTGGTAGGCTCCGCGCCGCCTGCGAGCAGCAGCGACTGGCGGAACATGATCGCCCCTTCCTGTTCCCACAGGTCGAAATGGCCGAACAGCATCTGTTCGTTGATGAGCGACAGCAGGCGCATCACCTCGAGGGTACGGTTCTCGGGCACCTTGAGATCGAAGGCACATGCCAGATGGAGAGCCTCGAAATCCTCCATCCAGGAAAAGGACACGTGATAGTCGGTCCAGTTTCCGATCACGGAAATCGAGATCTCATCGTCCCCGGTGCGTTCGAAGGACCAGTCGTTCATGTTGGCCACATGCTCGATGACGTCCACCGGATGCAGATCTCGAGCAAGGTCCAGTTCAAGCAGGCTCATGAAGAGTCTCTTCCCACAGGCAATAATAAGGGCACCGTATGCGTTCACATGGAGCGCATCCGCTATGAAACACCGGTACAGAAGGAAGGCCGGAGGCGAGCTACGCACACAATGCTCGTCCGGGCCAAGCCACCCGTTGCCTTCGAGCCGTCAAATCAGCGTCTCGAATCATGCAACAAATTCAGTCTATTGATGCAGAGTCGCGTGAACAGCCCCTTTTTTGGGGAACTGGCGAACCGGGTGTGGATAGAGATTCAGAACCTGATTCAAAGGCAGAGTCTAACCGACTCTGCCGTAACGCTTTTTTCACCTTAGGGGATGTGGAAAAGAAACTGCCCGGATCAGGAAGATTTTTTCGTCCGCGAGCCCGGCTTGGCAGTTTCGGCAGTACCTGACGCCGCCGCACCCAGTTGTGCCTCGAGTTCAGAGACTCGATTTGCCAGCTTTTCGTTGTCGGCACGCAGCTTCAGGACCATGTCGCGAACCACCTCGAACTCCTCGCGCTGGACCACGTCCATGGAGTTCAGGATGCGCTCGGCCTGACTGCGGAACGCCGTCTCGACTTCCCGGCGCACGCCCTGAGCTGCACCCGCAGCATCCGTCATCAGCTTGGCAAATTCATCGAGAATGCGGTTCGGTCCGGTCGTCATGGCAAAAGCCTCGCTAGAGAATACAGGACGGAAGTAGTGCCCTGTGCCAGCGAATGCAAGGCGAATGGAAGGCCCCGCGCCTTGACCTGATCCGGCCGGACGATCATATGGGAACGAGCGCAACCGGCCGGGAATCCAGACTTGAGCGACGACCTTCTCCTGCCTCTCGCTGCCCTGCCCTTCCCCCAGATTGACCCGGTCATCGTCCAGCTCGGTCCGCTCGCGATCCACTGGTACGGGTTGGGTTATGTGGTGGGGTTGCTGTTCGGCTGGTGGTACGCCAAGCGCATCGTCACCAATCCTAAGCTCTGGGGTCCCAAAGGCTCGCCAATCACGGCCGCGGACATCGATGACTTCCTGCTCTGGGCCGCGGCCGGCGTGGTTCTGGGCGGCCGCCTCGGCTACATCCTGTTCTACGACTTCGCCAAATACGCCGAGAACCCGGCCAGCATCTTCGCGGTATGGGAGGGCGGCATGTCGTTCCATGGCGGCCTCACCGGCGTCACCGTCGCCATGATCGCCTTCGCGCTGAAGCGCGGCTTCAGTCCCTGGAGCCTGTTCGACGTGATTGCCGCAAGCGCTCCCGTCGGCTTTGGGCTGGTCCGCGTCACTAACTTCATCAATTCCGAGCTTTGGGGCCGTCCGACCGACGTGCCGTGGGGCATCATTTTCCCGAACGGCGGGCCAGAGCCGCGCCATCCGAGCCAGCTCTACGAGGCCTTCCTCGAAGGCTTCGTGCTGTTCTTCCTGCTGCGCCTCCTCACACACTCCGCGCTCAAGCTGAAGCAGCCCGGCTTCGTCGCCGGCGCGATGATCGCGGGCTATGGCTGCGCCCGCATCTTTGTCGAGTTCTTCCGCCAGCCGGATGCGCATATCGGCTATCTCGCCGGCAACTGGCTGACCATGGGCATGATCCTGTCGACCCCGATGGTGCTGATCGGCATCTGGGCAATGCTGCGCGCACGGTCGGTGCCCGCATGACGGCGCTGAAGGAACGACTGAAGCAGCTGATTGCCACCACCGGGCCGATTTCGGTCTCGGAATACATGGCAATGTGCCTGTTCGACCCGACAGACGGCTACTACACGACGCGCGAGCCGTTCGGCGTCTCCGGCGACTTCATCACCTCGCCGGAGATCAGCCAGATGTTCGGCGAGCTAGTCGGCGTCTGGGCCTATTCCGCATGGATCGCCGCTGGAAAGCCGGTGCCCTTCACCTTCGCCGAGATCGGCCCCGGCCGCGGCACGCTGATGATCGACATGCTGCGCACGATCGACCGGCTCGATCCCGGCTTCATCGCCACGGCGCGCATTGCGCTGATCGAGGCGAGCCCGCGGCTCACTGAAATCCAGCGCGAAAGGTTCGCGACTGCTGGCCGCGCCAAGCCGAGCTGGTACACGCAGGTTTCCGACCTGCCTGATGGTCCGCTCTTCGTCATCGCGAATGAGCTGTTCGACGCAATGCCGGTGCGCCAGTTCGTAAATACCGAACAGGGCTGGCGCGAACGCATGGTCGCGCTCGACGAGGCTGGCGAACTCTGCTTCTCCGCGGGTCTGGCCAGCATCGATCTGGCGCTGCTACCTACCGGCAAGGAGGCGGAGATCGGCGCGATCTTCGAGGCCGCGCCTGCCCGCTCGGCGCTGATGGCGGAGCTTTCGACGCGCATTGCGACGAACGGCGGCGCCGGGCTGTTCATCGACTACGGCCACCTCGAGCCCGGCTTCGCCGACACGCTGCAGGCGATGAAGGCTCATGCTTATGACGACGTCTTCGCCCATCCCGGCGAGGCGGACCTGACGACCCATGTAGACTTCGCCGCACTGGTCGCGGTGGCTCAAGCCAGTGGGCTCAGGCCACGGCTCTGCACGCAAGGCGATTTCCTCCTGCGCATGGGTCTGCTCGAACGCGCCGGCGCTCTCGGCAGCAAGGCTGGCGAAGACGTTCGCGAGCGGCTGCGCGGCGAAGTCGAACGCCTTGCCGGCCCGGTCCAGATGGGCAGCCTGTTCAAGGTGCTGGCAGTGTCGCCCGAAAACGTCGCGCTGCCGGGCTTCGATCCGGCGGATTGACTTTCACCCGCCCCCTGCCCCACGATCCGCGCCGCAAAACGCAGCCGGCAAGAAACGAAACCAGGCGCCTCGGCGACTTGAAACGATAAGGACGGCACATGCTGGAAGCTGTTCGACCGGATCCGCTCCGGTCTCCCGAACTCGAACGGTTTGCCTCGAATGGGATCAGGCACGGCTTCTTCACCCGGGTCGGGGGCGTCTCCGAAGGAATCTATCGCGGGCTGAACGCCGGCGTCGGCTCGAATGACGCGCCGGAAAAGGTCGCGGAAAACCGCGCCCGCATCGCAAACTGGATGGGCGTGCCACCGACGCACCTCGTCACCCTCTATCAGGTCCACTCGGCCGACGCGCTCGTCGTGCGGGAACCGTTTTCGGGCGATCGCCCCAAAGCGGATGCAATGGTCACCGACACCCCCGGCATTGCGCTTGGTGTCCTGACCGCCGATTGCGGCCCGGTGCTGTTCGCCGATCCGCAGGCACAGGTGATCGGCGCGGCTCATGCCGGCTGGAAGGGCGCGTTCACTGGCGTTCTCGAGGCAACCATTGAGGCGATGGAGAAGCTGGGCGCTAACCGGGAGAACATCACGGCTGTGCTCGGCCCATCGATCAGCGTCGCGAACTACGAGGTCGGCCCCGAATTCGTCGCCCGCTTCGTCGATGCGGACCCGGCCAACGCGGTCTGGTTCAAGCCGTCGGCGAAGGATGGCCATTCCATGTTCGACCTCAACGGCTATACGGTCGATCGACTTTCGAAGGCTGGCGTCATTGCCAGCATGCTCAGCCGCTGCACTTACGCGGAAGAAGAGCTGTTTTTCTCCTACCGGCGCACCACGCACCGCGGGGAGCCCGATTACGGACGCCAGATTTCGGCAATTGCACTGGAGGCCAGCTGATGGCGCTGCATTTCGACAGGACTGAATTTGACGCGCGACGCGACCGGCTGGTCATCGAGATGGCGGATCGCAAGCTCGATGCCATGCTCATCTTCGCGCAGGAGAGCATGTACTGGCTGACAGGCTACGACACCTTCGGCTTCTGCTTCTTCCAGTGCCTCGTCGTGAAGGCCGATGGCTCCATGATCCTGATGACGCGCTCGGCGGACCTGCGCCAGGCGCGTCACACTTCCACGCTCGACAACATCGTCGTGTGGACGGACCGCGACGGCGCCAACCCCGCCGCGGACCTGCGCAACCTCCTCAACGACCTCGACCTCCTCGGCTGCCGCATCGGCATCGAGTACGACACGCACGGCCTGACCGCGAAGAACGGTCGCCTGCTCGATGAGGAGATGAAGACCTTCGCGACGACTGAGGATGCCTCCTCGATCATCCCGCGCCTGCGCCTCTACAAGAGCGAGGCCGAGATCGCGAAGGTGGAGAAGGCCGCGGCACTCGCCGACGACGCCCTCGATGCGGCACTTCCGCTGATCCGGCAAGGTGGCGACGAAGGTGCGATCCTCGCTGCCATGCAGGGCGCGATCTTTGCTGGTGGTGGCGACTATCCGGCCAATGAGTTCATCATCGGCTCGGGCGCCGACGCGCTGCTGTGCCGCTACAAGGCCGGCCGCCGCAAGCTCAACAAGAACGACCAGCTGACGCTGGAGTGGGCGGGCGTCTACCACCACTATCATGCGCCGATGATGCGCACGATCCTGACCGGCAAAGCGTCCAAACGGCATCAGGAGCTCTACGAGGCTGCCCATGCCGCCCTGCTCGCAGTCGAGAAGGTGATGACCCCCGGCAAGACGTTCGGCGACGTCTTCGACGCGCATGCAAAGGTCATGGAAGCAGCTGGCCTCACCCGCCACCGGCTAAATGCTTGCGGCTATTCGGTCGGCGCGCGCTTTACGCCGTCCTGGATGGACATGCCGATGTTCTATGCGGGCAATCCCGAGCCGATCATGCCGGGCATGACGCTTTTCGCGCACATGATCATCATGGATTCGGACACAGAGACTGCCATGACGCTCGGGCGTACCTATCTCACCACCGAGGGCGAGCCCCGGGCACTCTCGCGGCATGGCCTCGACTTGATCGTTCAATAATTTCATAATACTCGGCTCACGAAGGGCCGAGGCCTCGCAACGAGGCGACAGTCTCCGGAGGAAGCAGGTGGCAAGGATACCGCCCCTTTCGATCGTGATTTGCGCCGCAGCGCTGCTTTCCGCGTGCACCAGTTCGAAGGACGTTCTCGAGCCTTCCGCGCTGCTCGGCACGGGCGGCGGCTCGGCTGAGAGCCCGGCGCAGTTCCCGATCAACGACCAGACCCAACAGCAGGCAGCGCCGCAGACTGCGGCGGTGGCTTCGAATGCGCGTATCCAGATCGAGCCAATCATCGGCGCGACGGAAGCCGCCTCGAGGCCACTCGCATCCCGTCTGTCCAGCCAGGCCAGTACCCGCGGCCTGAAGCTCGTCAGCGACTCCTCGGCAACGCACATCCTCAAGGGCTACTTTTCGGCCATCACCGAGAACGGCGAGACGACGGTCATCTACGTGTGGGACGTGGTCGACCCGAGCGGCACGCGCGTCCACCGCATCCAGGGCAAGAGCAAGAACGTGGCGCAGGGCGGCGAAGGCTGGGCCTCGGTACAGGTGCCGACGATGGAGGCAATCGCCGACCAGACCCTCGACGAGCTCGCTGCGTGGCTCGCCGCGCGCCCGAGCTGATGCCGCATGCGGCAGCGGCACACTGACGCGCTTACGCAACGGTTCCCCCGGGAATCTGATCAAAAGCGGAAGAAGATCACCCTCAACTCTTGCATTACCCGCCCGCGGCGTTAAAAGCCGCCCCATATCCTTCCCCGGGGAAAATCTATGAAACTCTTCGCTGGCAACTCAAATCGGGTCCTGGCTGAAGCCGTCGCCCGTTATCTCAACATACCTATGGGCAAGGCGAGCGTCCGCCGGTTCGCCGATCAGGAGATCTTCGTCGAGATCCAGGAAAACGTGCGCGGCGAAGACGTCTTCGTTCTTCAGTCAACCTCGTATCCGGCAAACGATCACCTGATGGAATTGCTCATCATGATCGATGCGTTCCGCCGGTCTTCCGCCCGCCGCATCACCGCCGTGATCCCCTACTTCGGCTATGCCCGTCAGGATCGCCGCGCTTCGGGCCGAACCCCGATCTCCGCAAAGCTCGTCGCCAACCTCATCACGCAGGCCGGCGCTGACCGCGTTCTCACCCTCGACCTTCATGCCGGCCAGATCCAGGGTTTCTTCGACATCCCGACCGACAACCTCTTCGCCGTGCCGGTCCTCGCCCGCGACGTGAAGCGCAACTACGAGCTGCCGAACGTCATGGTCGTCTCGCCGGACGTCGGCGGCGTGGTCCGCGCCCGCTCGCTGGCCAAGCGCCTCGATGCCCTGCTCGCCATCGTCGACAAGCGCCGCGAGAAGCCGGGCGAGTCCGAGGTCATGAACATCATCGGCGACGTCCGCGGCAAGGACTGCCTCCTGATCGACGACATCGTCGACTCCGGCGGCACGCTCTGCAACGCGGCTGACGCGCTGCTGGCCAACGGCGCAACCAGCGTTACGGCCTACATCACCCACGGCGTGCTGTCGGGCGGCGCGGTTGCCCGCATCACCTCCTCCGCGCTCAAGGAGCTGGTCATCACCGACTCGATCCAGCCGACTTCGGCTGTCGAGGCAGCGCACAACATCCGCATCGTCACGATTGCCGACCTGATCGGCGAGGCGATCTCGCGTACTGCCAGCGAGCAGTCCGTCTCCAGCCTGTTCGACTAAGGCTGCGTATTCCGGCCGTCCCCGCTCTGGCGACGCAGATAGTCGCGCGGGGACGCCCCTAGCATCCGGCGAAACATCGTCGTGAATGCCGGCGCGCTGTCATACCCAAGATCCAGCGCCAGCTCGGTAACCGAAACTCCCTCCGCGAGCCGCGGCAAGGCCGCAAACAGCGTTGCCTGCTGCCTCCAGACGGAAAGGCTTAGCCCCGTCTCCGTCACAAATGCGCGCGTAAAGCTGCGGCGGCTCATACCGGCCTGCCGCGCCCAGTCATCGATCGTCGCGCGTGGCGATGGCGACGCGATGAACGCGCGGCACAGCTTTGCAAGCCTAGGATCTGCCGGAAACGGCAATCCAAATGGCCTCTTCGGAAGCCGCGGGATTTCGTGCAGGATCAGCTCCATGACCGCACTGCCGCGCCGGTCGTCGGGCTCCGCCTTGCCGATCTCGACCGCCTCGATGATGAGGCTGCGCATCAAGTCCGTCATCGCAAGGACGCATACGCTGTCAGGCAGGCCATCGAGCGTGCCAGGTGCGACATAGGCCGAGCGCATGCGAACGAACCCGAGAGTCTCGACGGAATGCTCGATCCCTGCGGGGATCCACATCGCATGGTCGGGCGGAACCATCCATCGCCCCTGCGCCGTCGAGACCATCACGACACCCGTCAGCGCGTGCAGGAGCTGCGCGCGGCCGTGCTTGTGGCTCTTGACCCTGAATCCGTCGGGATAGTCGCTGGCAATCGCCAGCACCGCGCCCTCGGCCGTGTCGATCCAGTCGAGATGGTTCTGCAGTCGCGTTCTCGCGGCCGCTTGTGTCACTGCCTCGTCCTGACTGGTGGTCATGCTGCGGTGGCCCACTTGCGTAAGAAATCGACCAAACCACGAAGGACGTACGCATGCAATGCTCGTAGACGTTAGGGCAAGAAGCTGCGAGGAGCTCCGATCTTGACCGACATTGCCGCTGGCGCCCGCGCGCCCCGCGCCGAGAGTACCGTCTATCCCGTTCTGCTGGCGGTCTGCCTCTGCCACTTCATCAACGACGTGATGCAGTCGCTGCTGTCGGCCATCTATCCGATGCTCAAGGCAGACTACGGCCTCGACTTCTGGCAGATCGGCCTGCTCACCTTCACCTTCCAGTTCACCGCATCGCTTCTGCAGCCGATGATCGGCCTCTACACCGACAAGAAGCCGATGCCTCAGTCGCTGCCTGTCAGCAGTGCCTCGACCTGCTGCGGCTTGCTGCTGCTCGCCTTTTCGACGACCTATCCGATGCTGATCCTCGGCGCCGGCCTCATTGGCATCGGCTCCGCGATCTTCCATCCCGAGGCTTCGCGCGTTGCGCGTATGGCGTCCGGCGGACGCTACGGCCTCGCGCAGTCGGTGTTCCAGGTCGGCGGCAATACTGGTACGGCGCTGGGCCCGCTCCTCGCGGCCTTCATTGTCGTGCCGCGCGGGCAGACCAGTGTTGCCTGGTTCATTGTCCTTGCGCTGATCTCGATGGTCGTTCTGCGCCAGGTCGGCAACTGGTACGGACGCTACCAGAAGGCCAACGGCAAGAAGGCCGCGGCGAGCAAAACACTGCCGGTGTCGAAGAAGCGCGTGGTCCAGACGCTGGTGATCCTGACGCTGC
The DNA here is from genome assembly GCF_007829415.1 of Aminobacter sp. J44. Lineage (NCBI taxonomy): Bacteria > Pseudomonadati > Pseudomonadota > Alphaproteobacteria > Hyphomicrobiales > Phyllobacteriaceae > Aminobacter > Aminobacter sp. J44. The sequence goes on from NZ_VLJG01000017.1 coordinate 36,522, forward strand.
TCGTCTTCAGCAAGAACGTCTATCTCGCGAGCATCAGCAGCTATTACACCTTCTTCCTGATAGAGAAGTTTTCGCTCGATGTGCAGCAGGCGCAGATGATGCTGTTCCTGTTCCTCGGCGCGGTTGCGGTCGGCACCATCCTCGGCGGCCCGATCGGCGACCGCATCGGCGCCAAGAACGTCATCTGGGTCTCGATCCTTGGCGTGCTGCCCTTCACGCTTGCCCTGCCCTATGCTGACCTGTTCTGGAGCGGCGTGCTGACGATGATCGTCGGCCTGGTGCTGGCATCCGCCTTCCCGGCGATCGTGGTCTTTGCGCAGGAATTGCTGCCGGGCCGAGTCGGCCTTGTCGGCGGCATCTTCTTCGGCCTGTCCTTCGGCATGGGTGGCTTGGGCGCAGCCGCGCTCGGCGTCCTGGCGGACGTCAGGGGCATCGAGTGGGTTTATTCGGTCTGCTCGTTCCTGCCGATGATCGGCCTGCTAACGGTATTCCTGCCGTCGATGAAGGAACTGCGTTCCGGCCGGGTTGATGCCTGACTCAGGTTGCACCGGCGAGCCGCTTCGGTTATAGCACCGCCACCCGTGCAGACACCCTTGGAGGCAGCACGGGGCGGATCGGCTGTGCCCAACACGGCCGGTTTGGCGTTTTCGGGCCAGCCCGGGAACACTCCAGTTTTGAAACGAAAGGAAATGCCATGAGCCAGACCTACGAGCTCAAGGCCGAGACGCGCGATACGGTCGGTAAGGGGTCCGCCCGTGCACTGCGTCGCAACGGCAAAGTCCCCGCCGTCATCTACGGCGACAAGCAGGCTCCGCTCTCGATCGCGCTGAGCTACAAGGACGTCTACTACAAGATTCACGGCGGCGGGTTCATGACCACGATCGCCACGATCGACGTCGACGGTCAGAAGATTCAGGTCCTCCCCAAGGCCTACCAGCTTGATCCGGTTCGCGACTTCCCGATCCACGTCGACTTCCTGCGCGTCAGCAAGAACACCACCGTCACGGTGCAGATCCCGGTGCGCTTCATCAATGAAGAGCAGTCGGCCGGCATCAAGCGCGGCGGCGTGCTGAACATCGTCCGTCACGAGATCGAAGCTCACGTCCCGGCCAACAAGATCCCGGACTTCATCGAGGTTGATCTGGCCGGTACCGATCTCGGCGACTCGATCCACATCTCCGCGGTCAAGCTTCCGGAAGGCGTTCAGCCGACCATCACCGACCGCGACTTCACCATCGCGACGATTGCAGCCCCGGCCGGCCTCAAGTCTGAGGAAGGCGAGGAAGCTGCTGCCGCCGAAGGCGAAGAGTAAGGCTCCCGGGCTGGGAGAACCGTCATGCTGCTCATTGCAGGCCTCGGCAATCCCGGCTCGAAATACGAGAACAACCGGCACAATGTCGGCTTCATGGCGGTGGACGCGATTGCCCACCGCCATTCGTTTTCTCCCTGGTCGAAGAAGTTCCAGGGGCTTGTCGCCGAAGGGCGCATCGGCGGCGAGAAGTTGTTGCTGCTCAAGCCGCAGACTTTCATGAACCTGTCCGGCCAGTCGGTCGGCGAAGCCATGCGCTTCCACAAGATCGAACCGTCGCAGCTGATCGTCCTTTACGACGAACTCGACCTGCCGCCCGGCAAGGTCCGCGTGAAGACGGGCGGCGGCGCAGGCGGCCATAACGGCATCCGCTCCATCGACGCGCATTGCGGCAAGGAATACCGCCGCGTTCGCATCGGCATCGGCCATCCGGGCATCAAGGAAATGGTGACGCACCATGTCCTCGGAGACTTCGCCAAGGCCGACCACGAATGGCTGGATCCCCTGCTCGAGGCGATCGCCGCCGAGATCGACAAGCTGGTCGCCGGTGACGACAACGGCTTCATGAGCAAGCTGGCCATCGCCCTGCGCGGCTCGGAGCCATCACCGGCAAAGCCGGAGAAAAAGCCTGAGCCGAAGGGACAGAGCCACATCCGCCAGGCACGCCCGCAAAAGCCGGCGATGAACATTCCTGACAAAGGCCCGATGGCCGAGATGCTAAGGAAGCTCTTTGGCAACAAGGAGTGATTCCTGCCATGAGCAACGATGTCATCTACATGTTCGCAATGAGCCTCGATGGCTTCATCGCGAGACCCGACGGGGCGTTTGACTGGCTTGATAATTATCCGGCCGACGCGGACTACGACTTCGACAGCTTTCTCGACTCGCTAAGCGGTATCGTCATGGGCCGCGGCTCCTACGAGGCTGCGCGCGGCGGCGGCAGATGGGACTACGGCCGCTGGCCCGTCACCGTCGCCACCAGCCGTGCAATTGAGGATGCGCCGGAGGGCGTCCAGGCGTTATCCGGCTCGCCTGCCGATCTGCTCGCGAACCTTCGTGAACGCGGAGCGGCTGGGCGCATCTGGCTGTTTGGCGGCGGCGACCTCGTCCAACAGTTCCTGCGCGACGGTCTCCTCGACACGATCGAGATCGGCACCATCCCGGTGATCCTCGGCAAGGGCCTTCCGGCCTTCGGACATCCAGGGCGCGACGTCTGGCTCGACCTCGACTTCGCCAAGCCGCTTGCAAACGGGGCAATCCATTCGCGCTACAGGGTCAAGCGAGACGCCTGACCGCTGGAACCTTGTGCGCCTCGGAGCCTTTCTGCGGCATGGAGAACAACAGCAGTCCTGAATCGGTCGTCGAGGTGCTCGACTGCGTCGAAGACGCGGCAAAAGGCGCCGACCGGGTTTCCCTCGCCGATGTGGTCGACCGCATCGGCGATGGCGCGTTCCCGCCGCTGATCCTCCTGCCTGCCCTCATCATGATCTCGCCGCTGACGGCAATCTTCGGCGTGGCGACCATCTGTGCGGTCGCGATTGCCCTCACCGCCGTCCAGATGATGATTGCGCGTGAGAAACTGTGGCTGCCCGACTTCATCCTGCGCGCCACCCTGCCCAGCAGCCGGATCGATCAGATTGTTTCCTGGCTCAACCGCCCCGCGAGGGTTGTCGATGGCGTCATCGACCGCCGCCTCTCGGCTCTGGTCGTCGCGCCGTTCGATCGCCTCTGGGCGCTGCTGTGCTTTACCCTTGCTTTGATGGTCCCGGCGCTTGAGCTGGTGCCGATGTCGGCGACGATCATCGCCGCTGCCATTGCCCTGTTTGCACTGGCGATGCTGGCACGTGACGGGCTGCTCGCCTTGCTGGGACTCGTCGTTCTGGGCGGCGCGATTTGGCTGCTCTGGAGCCTTGCGACCTGACGAGGGGTTGACGATCCGCCCCCCTATCGCCCATAGCCTGTCTCAATTTTCCATCACCTGACAGGACCAGATCATGGGCTTCAAATGCGGCATCGTCGGGCTGCCCAATGTCGGCAAGTCGACGCTGTTCAACGCGCTGACACGCACGGCGGCAGCGCAGGCGGCGAACTATCCCTTCTGCACCATTGAGCCGAACACCGGTGAGGTTGCGGTTCCCGATCTGCGCATGCAGCAGATCGCCAAGGTCGCCGGCTCCAAGGAAATCATTCCAACCCGCATCTCCTTCGTCGACATCGCCGGCCTCGTGCGCGGAGCATCGAAGGGCGAAGGCCTCGGCAACCAGTTCCTCGCCAACATCCGCGAGGTGGACGCCATCGTCCACGTGCTGCGCTGCTTCGAGGACGACGACATCACCCACGTCGAGGGCCGCATCGATCCGGTCGCGGACGCCGAGACCGTCGAGACCGAGCTGATGCTCGCCGACCTCGACAGCCTCGAGCGCCGCATCGTCCAGATCCGCAAGCGCGCAACCGGCAAGGACAAGGAAGCGCTGACCATCCTGCCGGTCATGGAACAGGCGCTGGAGTTGCTGCAGAACGGCAAGCCGGTCCGCATGATGCTCAAAGGCATCTCGTCGGAGGAGCTTGCGATCCTCAAGACCCTGAACCTCCTCACCTCCAAGCCGGTCCTCTATGTCTGCAACGTCGCAGAGGCGGAAGCCGCTACCGGCAACGAGCACACCAGGAAGGTTGCCGAAATGGCCGCCGAGCAGGGCGCACGCACCGTCATCATCTCGGCCGCGATCGAGGCCGAGGTTGCCCAGCTGCCGGACGAGGAAGCGAAGGAATTCCTGACCGAAATGGGTCTCGAGGAACCGGGCCTCGACCGCCTGATCCGCGCTGGCTACGAACTGCTCGACCTCATCACCTACTTCACGGCAGGCCCCAAGGAGACGCGCGCCTGGACGATCGTGAAGGGTACCAAGGCGCCGCAGGCTGCCGGCGTGATCCACACCGATTTCGAGCGCGGTTTCATCCGCGCCCAGACGATCGCCTACAACGACTATGTCACCCTTGGCGGCGAAGCCGGCGCCAAGGAGGCCGGCAAGGCCCGGGACGAAGGCAAGGAATATGTCGTGCAGGACGGCGACGTCCTGCTCTTCAAGTTCAACGTCTGACGGCGAACCAAGGCGGCCTGCGGGCCGCCTTTTCCGTTTAGGGACCAAAGCCCAAGCAAGAACGCTCCGTAGCTCCAGCGCCTGGCCGCGGACCTTCCCTGCCCCTTCCTGTCACACGCCCTGCCAGATAGAGTGCACGGCCTTCGCCGGTTGCAATGCATTACCGCATCCGGCAAACTGATTGTTCAAGCTTGAACAGGATTTGCAGATGACCACGAAGAAGTGGGCGTTCGAGAATTTTCAGGAGGGCATGACCCTCGACCTCGGCGAGAAGCACGTCACCGCGGAGGAGATCATCGAATTCGCCTCCGAGTTCGACGCCCAGCCGATGCATCTCGACGAGCAAGCCGGCAAGGCCTCCATCCTGGGCGGCCTCGCCGCCTCCGGCTGGCACAGCTGCGCGATGCTGATGCGCCTGATGTGCGACGCTTTCCTGCTCGACTCGACCTCCCAGGGCGCACCCGGCATCGACTATGTGCGCTGGATGCGCCCGGTGCTAGCCGGTGACACCCTCCGCGGCACGATGACGGTGCTGGCGACACGGCTTTCGAATTCGCGCCCTGACCTCGGCTTCGTCACCGTGCGCCATGACCTGACGAACCAGAACGGCGACGTGGTCATGCAGTGCAAGCATACCGGAATGTTCCTCAAGCGGGAGGCAGCAGCATGACTTTCGACGAGCGCCTCCGCATCGGTGAGGCCGTCACTCTCGGCACGCACACCTTCACCGCCGAGGAGATCAAGGCTTTCGCCAAGAAATTTGACCCGCAGCCATTCCACAGCGACGAGGACGCGGCGCGTGGCACGGTATTCGGCTCGCTGTGCGCCTCGGGCTGGCACACCTGCGCAAACTGGATGAAGTACAATCTCCTGCAACAGGAAGAAGAGCGACGGAACGGCCTATGGACGGCTGACTGGCCGGTATTCGGCCCCTCCCCCGGCTTCGAGAACCTGAAGTGGCTGCGGCCCGTCTACGCCGGCGAGACGATCACCTTTACCCGCAAGGCCGTCTCGCATCGGTCACTTGCCTCCCGGCCCGGCTGGCGCCTGCTGACACTTGAAGGCGAAGCCTACAACGAGGACGGCACCAAGGTTCTCAGCTTCGAGAACGTCGTCCTGGTCCAGGAATAAGAAAGGCGGCTCAAGGCCGCCTTTTTCGTCAGTCGCCGTCGAAGGCAATCAACGTTCGCACCGGAACGCCCAGCGCCTCGAGCTTCTTGCGCCCACCAAGGTCCGGCAGGTCGATCACGAAGCAAGCGGCAACGATATCCGCCCCGATCTGGCGCAGCAGTTTCACGGCGGCCTCCGCGGTGCCGCCGGTGGCGATCAGATCGTCGACGATGATCACCTTCTCGCCGGGCTCGAGCGCGTCGCGGTGCATCTCCATCTCGTCGATGCCGTACTCCAGGCTGTAGGCCACGCGCACGGTCTCGAACGGCAGCTTGCCCTTCTTGCGGATCGGCACGAAGCCGCATGATAGCTGGTGAGCCATCGCGCCGCCGAGGATGAAACCGCGCGCCTCAATGCCCGCAATCTTTTCGATATCTGCCCCGGAATAGGGCTTTACGAGCTCATCAACTGCCAGCCGGAACGCGGCCGGATCACCCAGCAGGGTCGTAATATCGCGGAACTGAACTCCCGGCTTCGGATAGTCGGAGATCGTGCGAATGGCGGAAAGGAGAGTTTCCTCGACGGAGTTGGACATCGGCGCTTCCCTGATTGCCGGACATGATTGCCCTGATCGGCGGCAAAAGAAAAGGGCGGCAGGTGCCGCCCTGTTCTTCCGAATGTTTCGAACGGCTTAGTGCTCGACGTTCGACCAGACCTTACGCTTCGTGAGGTAGATCAGGCCTGCGAACATCAGCAGGAACACCATCACGTTGAAGCCGGTCTTCTTGCGGGCCTCGAGGTGCGGCTCGGCCGCCCACATCAGGAACGCAGAGATATCGCGAGAGTACTGATCCAGCGTCTCCGGCGAGCCGTCGTCGTAGGTGACCTGACCCTCGGTAATCGGCTGCGGCATCGCAAGCGCCGAGCTCGCGATGAAGTGCGGGTTGTAATAGGTGCCCGGCTGGACCGGATGGTCTTCCGGAGCATCCTCGTAACCCGTCAGCAGTGCGTAGATGTAGTCCGGACCGCCCTCGGCATACTGGGTGAAGATGTCGAAGACGAAGGTCGGGAAGCCACGGGTCACTGCGCGCGCCTTGGCGATCAGCGACAGGTCCGGAGGAGCAGCACCGTTGTTAGCGGCAGCGGCGGCCTCGGCGTTCGCGAACGGGTTCGGGAACGTGTCGGACGGGATACCCGGGCGGGTGAACATCTCACCCGAGGAGTCCGGACCGTCAGTGATCTCGTACTCCGCGGCAATCGCGCGGACCTGCTCTTCCGAATAGCCGAGGTCAGCCAGGTTGCGGAAGGCGACGCGCTCAAGGCCGTGGCAGGACGCGCAGACCTCGCGGTAGATCTTCAGGCCGCGCTGCAGCTGGCCCTTGTCATAGGTGCCGAACGGGCCTGCGAAGGACCATTCCTGTTCGACCGGCTTCTTGAGCGGATAATCGGCAGCCTGGGCGGCGCCTGCCGCCCCGAACGCAATGCCAGCTACCGTCAGTGCCTTAAGGAAAGTTTTCATGGTTGATGTTCCTGTCTGCACCGGATCGATCAGCTCGTGGCCTCAGTGGAAACCGTGGGATGCGACGCAGCCGACTTGTTCTTCTCGAGCACGGCTTCGGTGATCGAGTTCGGCAGGCGGCGCGGCTTCTCAAGCAGGCCAAGCACCGGCATGATGATGAGGAAGAATGCGAAGTAGAACACCGTCGCGGCCTGCATCAGCGGAATGTAGATGCCTTCCGCCGGCTTCGAGCCCAGCCAGCCGAGGAACACGGCGTTGATGGCAAAGAGCCAGAAGAACAGCTTGTACCACGGACGGTAGACAGCCGAGCGGACCTTCGAGGTGTCGAGCCACGGCACGAAGAACAGCACCGCGATCGCGCCGAACATTGCTAGGACGCCGCCCAGCTTCGAGTCGATCGGCCCGATGTTGAAGGTGATCGCACGCAGGATCGCGTAGAACGGCAGGAAGTACCACTCCGGAACAATGTGCGCAGGCGTCTTCAGCGGATCAGCCGGGATGTAGTTGTCCGGGTGACCGAGGTAGTTCGGGATGTAGAAGACGAAGTAGGCGAACAGGATCAGGAACAGGACCATGCCGAATGCGTCCTTGATGGTCGCATAGGGCGTGAACGGCAGGGTGTCAGTCTTCGACTTGACCTCGATGCCGGTCGGGTTGGTCTGGCCGGTAACGTGCAGCGCCCAGACGTGCAGGATCACAACGCCTGCAATCATGAACGGCAGCAGGTAGTGCAGCGAGAAGAAGCGGTTCAGCGTCGGGTTGTCGACGGCGAAGCCGCCCAGCAGCAGCTGCTGGATCCACTCACCGACCAGCGGAATGGCGGTGAAGAAGCCGGTGATAACGGTTGCACCCCAGAACGACATCTGGCCCCAGGGCAGCACGTAGCCCATGAACGCCGTTGCCATCATGAGGAGGTAGATGATGACGCCGAGGATCCACAGCAGCTCACGCGGAGCCTTATAGGAACCGTAGTAGAGACCACGGAAGATGTGGATGTAGACGGCGATGAAGAACATCGACGCGCCGTTGGCGTGCAGGTAGCGCAGCAGCCAGCCCGAGTTCACGTCGCGCATGATCTGCTCGACGGAGTTGAAGGCCTGGCCCGTGTAGGCGGCATAGTGCATCGCCAGGACGATACCGGTGACGATCTGGACCGCCAGCATCAGCGAGAGAATGCCGCCGAAGGTGTAGGCGTAGTTCAGATTGCGCGGAACCGGATAGGAAACGAAGGAATCGTGGATGAGCCGCGGCAGCGGCATACGGGCGTCGATCCAGCGTTCGATACCGGTCTTGGGCGAATAGGTCGAGTGTCCACCGCTCATGGTCTATTGCTCTCTTAAAAACTCAACCGATCCGGATGACCGTGTCGGAAATGAATTGGAAGGTCGGAACCGCCAGGTTCTGCGGAGCCGGCCCGACGCGGATACGACCAGCGGTGTCATAGTGCGAGCCGTGGCACGGGCAGAACCAGCCGCCGAAATCGCCAGACTGGCCGAGCGGCACGCAGCCCAGATGGGTGCACGAGCCGATCATGACGAGCCAGTTTTCCTTGCCCTCGCCTGCGGAGCGGGCCTGGTCGGTTGCCTCGGCGCTCGGGTCAAGATTCGCGTTGCGAGCAACCGGATCCTTGAGTTCCGCCAGCGGCACGGCACGGGCAGCCTCGATCTCCTCCGGCGTACGATTGCGGATGAAGATCGGCTTACCACGCCACTTGGCGGTCACCGACATGCCTGGCTCAATGCCCGACACATCGACGTCGATGGTAGCCAAAGCCAGAGTAGAAGCATCGGGGCGCATCTGGTCGATAAACGGCCAGGCGGCGCCGCCGACGGCCACCACGCCAGCCATGCCGGTAGCGATGTAGAGAAAATCGCGGCGGTTATGATCGGTCGCTTCGTTCGCGCTCACGGGCACAGGGTCCTTTCGCCTTATTCCTGCCAGAAGGAACCCCATGCGCCACCCTGACGCACGTTTTGCCCGCCATCTCCAGATACCCCTTGCTTGGGTAGCTGGCAGTGGCTGGCGGATTCCCCCTTGCATTTGGCGAAGGTTTCTATGCGCCTGCCGGGCAATTGTCCAGTATCAGCGCCCTCAATGGGCAGATTGTCGCGGCTGTATGCAGGTGGTTACGACGCGCCCAGCCGGACCAGCACTTCCGCGGGAATTCCATACTCTCGGATGACATCCTGATGACGACGCATGCCGCACAATTCCCTTTGGATAAAATAGGCATAGACCGCTTCAGCCGCCTCCTTGAGCAAGACGGGTCTTTGCGGTGAGTCGGGCGCCTCGGCAGCAAGCCGCTTCAGCGCCTTCTCGACCCGATCCCCTGCCCGGCCGAGCGTCGCCGCCTTCTCGCCGAGGATCTCGTGATCCAGCGACTGAACCGCGCCTCCGGTGCCGGAAGTTCCGAGCGCGTTCATCTGGTATTGTGATGGCGGTCTAAGTGCCATGTACGATCCTTATTCGGCGGCAAGGCTTGAGGCGAGGAAGCCGCCCGACTGGCGCTTCCACAGCTGGGCGTAGAGCCCGTCTCGCTGGATCAATGCCTCGTGGGTGCCCTCTTCGACAATATGTCCCTCATCGATGACGACCAGCCGGTCGAGCGCGGCGATGGTGGAGAGCCGGTGGGCGACAGCGATCACGGTCTTCCCCTCCATCAGATGATAGAGGTTCTCCTGGATCGCCGCCTCGATCTCGGAATCGAGCGCTGACGTAGCCTCATCGAGGATCAGGATCGGCGCGTTCTTCAACATCATGCGGGCAATGGCGATGCGCTGCCGCTGTCCGCCCGACAGCTTGACGCCACGCTCCCCCACATGGCCGTCGTAGCCGGTGCGGCCCTTCGGATCGCTGACGCCGACGATAAAGTGATGCGCGGCGGCCCTTTTCGCCGCTTCGATGACCTCCTCGTCCGTTGCACCCGGCTTGCCGTAGGCGATGTTGTCGCGGATCGAGCGATGCATCAGCATCGGATCCTGCGCCACCACGCCGAATTGCGCCCTGAGCGACACCTGCGTGACATCGCGGATGTCGATGCCGTCGAGCAGGATGCGCCCGCCTTCGACATCGAACAGCCGCAGCGCAAGATTGACCAGCGTCGTCTTGCCGGCACCTGACGGCCCCACCAGCGCCACGCGCTCGCCGGGCCGGATATGCAGGTTGAGGTTCTCGATGACGCCGCCGCCCTTGCCGTAGTGGAACGAGACGTTCTCGAAGATCAGCTCGCCCTTCGAGCGCGGCATCTCGATCGCAGTGGGCTTGTCGGTGATCGTCGGCTTGACGGAGATAGTGCCGGTGGCATCTTGCACCGTGGCAAAAGACCTGATCAAGCCATTGAGATTGAACATCATATGGCCCGACATTTGGTTGAGCCGGAACACCAGCCCCATCGCCGCGGCTATCTCGCCGGTGGTCGCGCTACCGCCCATCCAGCCGCGCAGGGCGAACAGGAAGACAGCGGCCATCATGATGCCGTTGAGGATCGCAACGGCAGAGCGCACACGAGTGATCGCCCGCGTCAGATCGCGGACTGCGCCGAGGTAGCCTTCCATGCTGTCGCGAACGAAATCGTTCTCACGCCTTCCGCTGTCGAACAGTTTTACCGCCATGATGTTGGTGAAGGCGTCGACCAGGCGCCCGTTCATGATCGACCGCTCGTCGGCGCCGCGGCGGCCCGCGGCGCGTAGCGGCGGCAGCAGCTTCCATGCGGTGAAGCCGTAGGCAACCGCCCACACGAGCAGCACCAGCCCCAGCAGCGGATCGAGCAGCATCAGGATCGTCGTCGTCAGGACGACGAAGGACAGGAAGCTCCACAGCGACTGCAGCGACGAGACGATGAAGTCGCCCGTCGCTTCGCCACCTTGTAGAATCTTCGTCGCAATTCTTCCGGCGAAGTCATTCTGATAAAAGGAGTATGGCTGCTCGATCACACGCCGGAACGACTGCCAGCGCACCAGCTGGTAGAAGGACGGGACAATGATCTGCTGCTCGACCACGGTGTTGGCGATCATCACCAACGCACGCACGATCAGCACCAGCAGCAGGARSCCTGCCAGCGGCAGCCAGTGGTCTGCGAGCAGCTGGGCAGGCGACGAATGCTCGAGCAGGTCGATGATCCAGCCGATCGCCCAGTACATTGACGCCTCGACGGCGCCGTTCAGGCCGCCGACGATCAGCAGCAGGATGAACGGCCCCTTCGCCTGGCGGGCGAAGAACAGGATGAACTGCCACGCATCGCGCGGCAGCACATCCCGCTCAGTATCCACGAAGGGCTCGATGATGCCCTCCGCCCGGCGCCATATGCGCTCGGCGAAGCCGTCGTCCTTGCGATCGTCGGTCTGGGGCTGACTCACTCGGCAGCGATCTCCTTCTGCTCGGTCTCTTCAGGCGCCTCTTCATGCAGCAGGAAGCCGCCGGACTGTCTCTGCCATAACTGGGCATAGAGACCGCCCTTGGCAATGAGCTGATCGTGGGTCCCCTCCTCGATCACCTCGCCCTTGTCCAGGATGATCAGGCGGTCCATCGCCGCGATGGTCGACAGCCGGTGCGCGATCGCAATCACCGTTTTGCCCTCCATCAGGCGATAGAGATTCTGCTGGATCGCCTCCTCGACCTCGGAGTCGAGCGCCGAGGTGGCCTCGTCGAGGATCAGGATCGGTGCGTCCTTCAGCATGACCCGGGCAATGGCGATGCGCTGCCGCTGGCCGCCCGAGAGCTTCACGCCGCGCTCGCCGACATGCGCGTCGAGACCTTTGCGGTTGTTCGGGTCAGACAGGCCGGCAATGAAGTCGATCGCCTCCGCCTTGCGGGCGGCCTCCAGCACCATCTCGTCGGTGGCATCGGGCCGGCCGTAGCGGATGTTGTCGCGCACCGATCGGTGCAGCAGCGAGGTGTCCTGCGTCACCACACCGATATGCGCACGCAGAGAGTCCTGCGTCACCTCCGTGATGTCCTGGCCGTCGATCGTCACCCGGCCGCCCTCGATGTCGTAGAAGCGCAGCAGGATGTTGACCAGCGTCGACTTCCCGGCGCCGGAGCGCCCGACGATGCCGACCTTCTCGCCGGGCTTGATGGTGAGCGACAGGCCGTTGAGCACGCTTTTCTTCTTGCCGTATTGGAAGCGGACGTCGTCGAACACGATCTCGCCTCGCGTGACGACAAGCTCCTTCGCGTTAGGCTTGTCATCGACCAGGCGCGGCAGAGAAATCGACCGGATGCCGTCCTGGACCGTGCCTACATTCTCGAACAGGGCCGAGACCTCCCACATGATCCATTGCGACATGCCCCACAGGCGCAGCACGAGGCTGATGGCGATCGCGACGCCACCCACCGACACCACCCCCGCCAGCCACAACTGGATCGAGATCGCCCCGACGACGAACAGCAGGATCGAGTTTGACAGGATCAGCAGGGTGTAGAGGTTGGTCACCAGCCGCATCATCTGATGCACGGTGACGAGGAAGTCTTCCATGCCCTCGCGGGCATAGGAGGCCTCGCGCTTCGCGTGGCTAAACAGCTTAACGGTCTGGATGTTGGCGTAGCTGTCGACCACGCGCCCGGTCATCATCGACCGTGCATCGGCCTGCTCCTGCGAGACCTTGCCAAGGCGCGGCACGTAGTAGCGCAGCAGCAGTACGTAGCACGCGAGCCAGAGGCAGAGCGGCGCAGCCAGCCGCCAGTCTGCGGAGGCCACCAGCCACAGCATGCCGAGGAAGTAGACCAGCACGTAGTTGAGGACGTCGATCAGCTTGACCACGCATTCGCGCACCGCGAGTGCCGTCTGCATCAGCTTGGTCGAGATGCGCCCGGCGAACTCGTCCTGGTAGTACGTCATCGACTGCTTGAGCAGGTAACGGTGCACCTGCCAGCGGATGCGCATTGGAAAATTGCCGAACAGCGCCTGGTGCTCGGTCAGCGAGTTGAACAGGGTGAGGCCCGGAAGCACCACCAGCACGATGAACGCCATGCCGGCGAGCTTCCAGCCCTCGTTCTGCAAGAATGTTTCCCGGCTCTGCACCGACAGCCAGTCGACGATGTTGCCGAGGAAGCCGAAAAGCCACACCTCGGCAAGCGCGATCGCCGCCGTCATGATCGCCGAGACGATGATGATCGGCCACGCCCCTTTCGTGTAGTGCAGGCAGAAGGCGACCAGCGTGCGCGGCGGCTCCACCGGTTCTTCCGGCGGGAATGGATTGAGCAGGTTTTCGAACCAGCGATACATCGAAAAATCTCGTCTACTTGTGCCCGCTGCGAGGGCCGACATGCGTGCTGCGTGGCGCGCCTTTCGGATCCGCAGAAGGTTTTTCTGTCTTCGCCCGCTTCGCGATCTCTTGCGCCGTCGTCAATGCCGGAGCAGGAAGATGAGCATTGCGGCCTCTGGAGCCAAGGACGTTGCGGAAGGCTGGTGACAGACTGGTGTCAGCAGCATTGTCCGCAACGGGAGCGGGCGGAATTGCGGCGGAAAGGGCGGACGGCGCATTGAGCCCGTGCTTCTTGATACCGGATGGCATGGTCAGATTCCTTGATCGAACGGGATGAAACGTCCGGCGGAATCGCGACCGTGCCTGTGCTCAGAAGCTGGGGAGAGGTCGAACCGATACCGCCGTCAGGCGATGCGCGCGCTGCGCAGGCGCCCAGCGATGACGAAGCTGAAACCGTAGTCCATCCCCGCCTCCATGCGGTTCGAGTTCAGAAGGCGCCTCATATACACCCATTTTGACCAGATGGCCATGCCGGATGACGTAACGTCCGCTCGTCACTGCCGCAATGACTGGATTTACAAGGTTTTGGCAGCCAGGACTTGCGGCAAAGCTTTGCCGCTGCCATTCGGACAGCCTGTTTTGGACCAGAATGTTCAGATGACCACACCGCCGCTTCGCATCGCGCTCTACCAGCCCGACATTCCCGGCAACACCGGCACGATCCTGCGCATGGCCGCATGCCTTGGCCTTGCCGTCGACATCATCGAGCCGGCCGGCTTCGACATGTCGGACCGGGCATTGAAGCGCGCCGGCATGGACTATCTGGAAATGGCGGCGCTGACGCGGCACGTCTCGTGGGACGCGTTTCGGGAGTGGCAGATGGCTGAAGGCCGCCGGCTGCTGCTGTTCACGACGAAGTCCAGCACGCCCTACACGAGCTTTGCCTTCCGCGAGGGTGACATCCTTCTGTTCGGCCGCGAGTCGGCTGGCGTGCCGGACATCGTGCATCAGGTCGTCGACGCCCAACTCAACATCACCATGCGGCCTGGCGCGCGCAGCCTGAACCTCGCCATCTGCACCGCGATGGCGGCCGGCGAAGCGCTGCGCCAGGTCAGTCCGCAGTGGGCAATCGGCGGATCGTGAACTGGATGACGTCGTCGGGACGCTCGCACCAGCTCTCGATCTCGGTCCAGTAGGCCTGTTTCGGCCAGCGGTTGAACCACTCGCGCGCCTTTTCGCGTGCCGCCAGTCGCGGAAGAGTGAAGGTCTCGCGGACGAAGCCGTCCTTGGGCCGTCGGCCTGTCTCGCCGCGGCCTCGTTCAAGGCTGCGTCTGAGGCCGTCAAGTGGAGGTCTTGGAGGTACTCTCACTGGTATCTCCCGAAATTACCTTGACCCTTTCCGACAACAGATTAGGGATCGGGCTTGAGTTTTGCGAGTCAAATTCGCCAACCGGCATGACCGGCAATGGCGCAGGAGAGCGTTGATGCAGCGTCCAGAGTTGCCGCCAGGGCTGCCCGAGGGGATCGAGGAAAAGAAGGCAATCGCCAAGGCGTGGTTCGAGGAGTTGCGTGACCGCATTTGCGATTGCTTCGAGAAGATCGAGGACGACCTGACAGGCCCGCTTTCGAGCTGGGCGCCTGGCCGTTTCGAGCGCACCCCTTGGGAGCGCGATGGCGGCAAGGGCGGCGGCGGCGTCATGTCGATGATGTACGGCCGCGTCTTCGAAAAAGTTGGCGTCCACTGCTCGACTGTCTGGGGTGAGTTCTCGCCAGAGTTCCGCAAGCAGATCCCCGGTGCCGAGGAAGACCCGCGTTTCTGGGCTTCGGGCATCTCGCTGATCGCCCATCCGCAGAATCCGAACGTGCCTGCGGTGCACATGAACACGCGCATGGTGGTGACCACACGTCAGTGGTTCGGCGGCGGCGCGGACCTGACGCCGGTGCTCGACCGCCGGCGTACGCAGGAGGATCCGGACACCGTTGCCTTCCACAAGGCGATGAAGTTCGTCTGCGACAAGCACCCGAACGTCGCCGACTACCCGCGCTTCAAGCAGTGGTGCGACGAGTACTTCTTCCTGCCGCACCGCAACGAGCCCCGCGGCATTGGCGGCATCTTTTATGACTGGCTGAAGACGCCCGAGGAAAAGGGCGGCTGGGAAGCCGATTTCCGCTTCACGCAGGACGTCGGCCGCACCTTCCAGATCGTCTACAACCACCTCGTCCGCAAGAACTTCAACGAGAACTGGACTGAGGCCGACCGCGAGGAGCAGCTGGTCCGCCGCGGCCGCTATGTAGAGTTCAACCTGCTCTACGACCGCGGCACGATTTTCGGGCTGAAAACCGGCGGCAATGTCAACTCGATCCTGTCGAGCCTCCCGCCAGAGGTGAAGTGGCCGTAACGGCACCAACATCAAAGTTTCCGGGTGATGCCGGCAAGCAACACCATCTGCTATGCTGCGGAAACCAAACAAAAATATGCTGAAGAATAGGCCCGGCGACGGGCCTTTTTCTTTTGCCGGCGCTTTGCGTGCCATTCACGCCGCGTGACAAACTGAAACATCAGGAATAGAGCGTTTTTTCGGGCTTGGGAAGACGGCCGATTGAGGGCGGCCGTTCCTTCGCGTCCATGCCCTCAGTCGGTGCCCGATCACGTTTTGGTTTGGTAACCGGATGGTAAAGAATTGAGCATCAGGATCGCGATCATGCCGTCCCTACCCTCACTCTTTTTCAGCACCGCCCTTCTTCTGACCGCAACGCTTCCTACGTTCGCGGCAAACGATCTCGTCACGGAGACGAAGAAGGTGTCGGCCCCGGCTGAATCCGTTACTCGCGAAGCTACCTTCGCTTACAAGCTCATCAAGCCGCAGAACGCGAGCGGCCGCGTCATGATCCTCATGCACGGCTCGGGCGGCGACGAGTCGACCTTGGTCGACCTCGCCTCGCGCATCGCGCCGGATGCCACGCTGATCGGCGTGCGGGGCCGCGTCGTGCAGAACGGCGTGAAGCGTTGGTACAAGCGGTTGACCCCGACCGAGTTCGACCAGCAGGACGTGCGCGCGGAAGCCACGGCCTTCGTCGAGTTCATGCGCAGCAAGGCGCAGGAGCTGAAGCTGGACCTGTCATCGGCAACCTTCCTCGGCTACTCCAACGGCGCCAACCTGATCGCGGCGATGACGCAGCTCTATCCTGGCATCGTCACGAAGGCCGTGCTGCTGCGGCCGATGCCGGTGCTGGCTGATGCCCCGAAGGTCGACCTCAGCAACTCGAAGTTCCTGACCATCGCCGGCGAGAACGACAAGCTCTACTACCCCTTCGCGGATCGCTTGCAAAAGATGCTCGCATCCTGCGGGGCGAAGGTGGATGCAAGGGTGATCGGCACCGGGCACAACCTTGGCGATGAGGACGTTCGCATCGTTGCGGAATGGCTCGGGGCGACTCCCGTGCGCGAGGCGCCGCGTCCCCTGCCCTGACGATCACAAAGCTTCTTCCAGCCTACTCATCGGTGCCCAAGGCGCTATATTAAGCGGACCGGAGCCGATGCCCGGATGGCGACCTTCGCCATCCAGTCCTTCTGTATCGGCACAACACAGGGAGAAGACCAATGAAGGAATTTCATTGCGGTTCGCTCGTCCCCGGTTGCGAATGGCACACCAGGCATGAAGAAGAAGCGGAAGTGATGCGCCGGGCAGTCGAGCACATGCGCGAAACCCACGGCGAAACCGTGATCCGCGAAACCATGATCGAGGCGATCCGCTCGCGGATCGTGCCGGAAAACACGGTAGCCTAGGACGCGGCGATCAATTCTGCGGCGCGCGCAAGCAGCGCGTCGCGTTCCATGCGAAAGCCGCTGTCCATCCACTCCTTTTCGAGCGCCTTCAGGCTCTCACCCATCGCCTTCCCCGGCGCTGCACCCAGTTTTAGCAGGTCGCCGCCGTTGATCGGGAATGCGGGCTTCGTCCACCCGTCCAGGAATTTCAGCTGCCTGGAATAGCCGCCGGCCTCGACCAGCGCGGCATCTTCCTGCTGAGCACGTGCCCGCGCTGCAGCGAGCGCCAGCTTGAGGCGATAAGCGGTGCCGCAAACGTCCCCTAGGTAGAGCTGCTTGGACAAGGCCAGTTCGCTGGTCGTGTGGCTGGCCGATCCGGCTGCGGCCCAGCTGGTCAGTTTGGCAGCTTCTGCCTTCGACATCCGCAGCCGCTCCGCCATCGCCTCCAGCTTCTCCTGGACAGGCGGAAGAAGCGAGGCCAGCCGCAGCATCGGGTCAACCTGCCAGCCGAGGTCTTTTTCTGTCGCGATGAGCCCGTGGATCGCGTCGATCCCCCATTTCTCGCTCTCGGGCAGAATCTGCGTCAGCACGCCGGCTTGGCGCATCCATAGCAGCGCTCGTGACGGGTCTGGCGCCGACAGAAGCTTCTTGAGTTCCGACCAGATCCGCTCGGCCGAGAGCCGCGCCAGACCGTCCTTCAAACGCGCCGAGGCACGCAAACCGTCCGCATCCGGGCGCCCCTTGCCGTACCAGGCAAAGAACCGGAAGAAGCGCAAGATACGCAGGTAATCCTCGCGAATGCGCGCGTCGGCATCGCCGATGAAGCGCAGTGTACGGGTCTCGAGATCAGGCAGTCCGCCGACCAGATCGACCACCTCGCCGTTGGCTCGCGCATAGAGCGCGTTGATCGTGAAGTCGCGGCGCTCGGCATCGCGCTTCCAGTCCTTGCCGAAGGCTACCCGGGCATGTCGGCCGTCGGTCTCGACATCGGCGCGCAGCGTCGTCACCTCATAGCCGCGCCCGTCGGCGATCACGGTGATGGTGCCGTGCTCCTTGCCGGTCGGCACGGTACGAAAGCCGGCGTCCTGCGCCCGCTGCTCAGTCTCATCTGGCGTGGTGGTCGTTGCGATGTCGATGTCGGACACCGGCTCGCCAAGCAGCGTGTTGCGCACCGCGCCGCCAGCAATGCGCGCCTCCTCGCCGTCCGCTGACAGCGCCGCAAGCAGCCGCTGCAAATTGGCGTCGGCCAGCCACTCGGCCCGGGCCGCAATCGAAACTCCGCTCACGCATAAAGCCTTTCGTAAACCACCCGGATGATGCCGGCGGTAACACCCCAGATGTTCCGCTCGCCAAAGGGCATCCGGTAGAAGAACCGCTCCCGGTTGTTCCAGATGCGGCTGCCGCGAACGTGATTTGCCGGGTCCATCAGGAAGGACAGCGGCACCTCAAAGGCATCCGCCACCTCGTCCTCGTTGATGGTCAGCATGAAGTCGGGCTTCACTACCGACAGCACCGGCACGATGCGGAAGCCAGAGCCGGTGACATAGTCCGGCAGCCGCCCCACCACTTCGATGAAGTCCGAGTTGAGGCCGATTTCTTCTTCGGTCTCCCGCAGCGCCGCGTATTCCGGCGTTGGATCAGTCGGGTCGAGCCGCCCGCCTGGGAATGCGATCTCGCCTGAGTGCGAGCGCAGCTTCGCCGCGCGCTGGGTCAGGATCACGCTCGCTTCGCCCGCGCGGTCGACGACCGGAACGAGCACCGCCGCATCGCGCAGCTGGTCGTGCACGAACAGCGACGCGAGATCGGGGTTCAGCCGGTGATCGCCGTAAACGTTCTGCTCGCGCGGCAGCTGATGAACGGCGGCGCGGCGGCGAAAATCCGCTGCAGTGAAGCGTGGGAGGGTATCGATCGTCATGAGCCGGCGCTAAGTGCCTCCAGCTTCTCCATCGACATCATCGGAAACACCGCACCTTTGGAGCGCACCGCGAACATTGCCATGCCGTCGATTTCGACCTCTTCGCCGTAGGTGACGAGCTCGTACATCACCGCGCGCGAAACCAGTGCCTCGAGCCGCCCGCGAACCAGAAGATACGGTTTCATGCCGCCGGTCTCGTCCTCGTCGACGAAGCGGATCGGATTGTCCGGTCCTGCCTCGACCACGTCGCCGACATTGGTGCGGAAGGTGAGCACTTGGTCAGGCCCGAGATTGCTGAGGTTCACCTCGACGGCAATGAAATGCGCGTCCTCGACGCGGATGCCGACCTTTTCGACCGGCGTGACGAGATAGGTCTTGCCGTCTTCGTCCTTGCGCAACACCGAGGAGAACAACTGCATCAGCGCCGGGCGGCCAATGGGCGTTCCCATGTAGAACCAGGTGCCATCGCGCCTGATCTCCATGTCGATGTCGCCGCAAAATTCGGGGTTCCAGCGATCGACGGGCGGCAGCCCCTTGCCAGCGCGGGCCGCGCGTGAAATGAGCGCCTCCAGCCCCGCCGCATCCGCAGCCTTGCCCAGTCCGCCGTGTTCATTATCTGTGCGCATCGCCATCGTCACGAAATAGTCACTGTTGTTGCGCTTGTCAGCCTAATTGCGTGTTTTAAGTTGAACCTGCCTGGATCGCCAGCGCGCGGCCATGTCGAAACTGACGAGGAACTGTTTCCATGAACGCTACCCCCCAGCCGGAAACTGCGCCTACCGAGAAGGATCTGGTTGCTCAGGCCGAGGCAGCGCTGGCCGACATCTCGCGGGTTCGCGAGGCGGTCGGACAGGTGATCTTTGGCCAGCACGACGTGATCGAGCGCACGCTGGTGGCGATTCTTGCCGGCGGCCATGCGCTGCTCGTCGGCGTGCCGGGCCTCGCCAAGACCAAGCTCGTTGAAACCCTCGGCATCGTCCTCGGCCTCGACGGCCGCCGCATCCAGTTCACGCCTGACCTGATGCCGTCGGACATCCTCGGCTCCGAAGTGATGGAGCAGGATGCGTCGGGCCGCCGCTCGTTCCGCTTCATCAAGGGGCCGATCTTCGCCCAGCTGCTGATGGCCGACGAGATCAACCGTGCCTCGCCCCGCACGCAGTCGGCGCTGCTGCAGTCGATGCAGGAATATCACGTGACCGTGGCCGGCGAGCGGCACGACCTGCCCTCCCCCTTCCACGTGCTGGCAACCCAGAACCCGCTCGAACAGGAAGGCACTTATCCTCTCCCCGAGGCGCAGCTCGACCGCTTCCTGATGCAGGTCGACATCCTCTATCCGGACATCGACGCCGAGCGCCGTATCCTGCTGGAGACCACCGGTGTCGCCGATGCGCGCGCCGTCAACGTTCTCAACGCCGAACGCCTCAAGGAAATCCAGTCGCTCATCCGCCGCATGCC
This sequence comes from Aminobacter sp. J44, assembly GCF_007829415.1. Classification (NCBI taxonomy): domain Bacteria; kingdom Pseudomonadati; phylum Pseudomonadota; class Alphaproteobacteria; order Hyphomicrobiales; family Phyllobacteriaceae; genus Aminobacter; species Aminobacter sp. J44. The sequence goes on from NZ_VLJG01000017.1 coordinate 56,897, forward strand.
GGTGCCGGACAGCGTGGTCGAGGCGATTCTCAGGCTGGTTCGCTCCGCGCGTCCGGGCCAGGGCAATCCCGAAACCGACCGCCGCGTCGCCTGGGGTCCCGGCCCGCGCGCGAGCCAGGCGCTGACGCTCTGCGCCCGTGCCCGTGCGCTCTATGACGGGCGGCTTGCGCCGTCGATCGATGACGTGAAGGCTCTGGCCGAACCCGTGCTCCAGCATCGCATGGCGCTGACTTTCGCGGCGCGTGCCGAAGGCATCAGCGTCCGCAACGTGATCGCGCAACTGGTGAAAGCGGCAGGGTAATGGCACGGATCGGCGAGGCGTCTGCACCGGTCGCGACCCGCGACGCGCTCGCCCGCGCCCGACAGCGTGCATCGCTCATCCCAGACCTTCTGGTCGAGGCGCAGCGCGTCACCAACACTGTCATCTCCGGCTGGCACGGCCGCCGCCGCCGGGGCATCGGCGAGAATTTCTGGCAGTTCCGTCCCTATGTCGACGGCGAGTCGATGTCGCGCATCGACTGGCGCCGCTCCGCCCGTGACGACCATGTCTATGTCCGCGACAAGGAGTGGGAGGCCGCGCACACCATCTGGCTGTGGGCGGACCCGTCGCCGTCGATGCTCTACAAGTCACGCGGTGCAACCGTTTCCAAGGAAGCGCGCGCGCTGGTGCTGATCTTCGCCCTTGCCGAGCTTCTGTCCCGCAGCGGCGAGCGCATCGGCTGGCCGGGGCTCACCGACCCGATCAGCTCGCGCAACGGCGCCGAGCGGCTTGCCGCGCGCCTCATCCACGCGCCCGAGCTTCCATCCCGCCCGGAGCTTTCGCAGCTGCGCCGGTTCAGCGACATCATCATCGCCAGCGACTTCCTCGATCCGGTCGAAGAAACACAGGAATGGCTTGATGCGCTGGCGCGCCACGGCGTGCGCGCCCACCTAATCGAAATTTCCGATCCGGCCGAAGAAACCTTCCCCTATTCCGGGCGCACCGAGTTCCGCGATCCCGAGAGCGGCGAGAAGCTGACCGCCGGCCGTGCCGAGACCATCGCCGAGGACTACCGCCGCGTCTACACTGCGCGGCGCGAGGAGCTGTCCTCCTGGTGCCGCAAGCTCGGCTGGAGCTACACGGTCAACCACACTGACCGGCTAGCGTCGGAAGCACTGGTCAGCGTGCACATGGCCCTTACCACAGACGTCGGTTACGGAGGCACCTGATGGGCTTCCTGCCGCTTTCCTTCGGCGCACCGGCCATCCTGCTGGGTCTCCTCGCCCTTCCGGCGATCTGGTGGCTGCTGCGGCTGACTCCGCCGCGCCCGCAGGAAGAAATCTTTCCCCCGCTGCGCATTCTCGCACGCGTGCTTCGCAAGGAAGAAACGCCACACCAGAGCCCGTGGTGGCTGACTCTCCTGCGCCTGCTGATGGCCGCGCTGGTCATCTTCGCGCTGGCGCAGCCGGTTCTCAATCCGCGCGAGGCGACTGCTGTGGGCGGCAACTCGCTGGCGCTCGTCATCGACAACGGCTGGGCCAGCGCTCCGGACTGGGATGTCCGCGTCGCGACCGCAGAGCGGCTGATCGATGACGCGGCAGGGCAGCCGATCCTCCTCGCTCTCACCGCCGAGCAGCCCAACGCCGAGATCGGCCCGTTCGACGTGGCGACCGCACGCGAGCGCCTTGCCGCCGCCGAGCCGCGCCCGGTCCCGGTCGACCGGCAGGCGGTCTTTGGCCGCGTCGCCGACGCGCTTGGCACGCTGCCCGGCGCGACGGTCGCCGTTCTAACCGATGGCCTCGAAGCGCCGGGAGACGAGCAGGCATTTCAGACGCTCCTGTCCGAGAACGCTGGCAGCCTGATCTGGATCGGGCCGAACCGGCTCGACATGGTCGGCATCAGCGCCAACACCAACAGCGCCGAGAGCTTCACCTTCACAGCTATCCGCCCCTCGACCGACACGCTGCCGCGACAGGTCGTTGCCGGCGCGCTGGACGACCGGGGTCGCCGCATCGCCGAGACGACCGTTGCCTTCGCCGCGAACGAGACGACCGCTACTGGCGAGTTCCGGGTGCCGTTCGAGCTGCGCAACGATTTCGTCGCAATCACCGTCGACGGCCAGCCGCATGCAGCGGGCATCCGTCTGCTCGACGAGAACTCGCGTCGCCGTCGCGTTGGCCTGATCTCGCAGGCCGAGGCTGACCAAGCGCAGCCGCTGCTGTCGCCGCTCTATTACATCCGCCGCGCGCTGGAGCCGTTCGCCGATCTCGTCCAGCCGCAGAGCACTGATCTTGCCGAGGCCATCCCGCAGCTTCTCGAACAACGTCCGGCTATGATCGTCATGGCCGATGTCGGCACGCTGCCGGACAGCGCGCGGGCGCAGCTGATCGAGTGGCTGCAAGACGGCGGCACGCTTGTGCGCTTTGCGGGCTCGCGGCTKSCCGCCGCCGGCAACGACGAGGAACTGCTTCCCGTTCGCCTGCGTATCGGTGAGCGCGCGATGGGCGGTGCCTTGTCCTGGACCGAGCCGCAGCCGGTTGCAGAATTCCCGCAGGGCAGCCCGTTCGCCGACCTGCCGCCGCCGGAAGAGGTCACCGTCACCCGGCAGGTGCTGGCAGAGCCCACCTCCGACATCGTTGAGCGCACCTGGGCGAGCCTCGCCGACGGTACGCCCCTGGTCACCGGCGCCACGCGCGGCCAGGGCACGCTCGTCCTGTTCCACACGACACCGTCGGCAACGTGGTCGAACCTGCCGATCTCCGGCACCTTCGTCGAAATGCTGCGCCGGATCGTCCAGCTGTCGCGCAACCAGGGCCGCATCGACGCCAGCGCCGGCGGCGTCCCGGCATCGTTGCCGCCGTTCCGCATCGTGAGCGCCGACGGCGAGCTCGTGCCTCCGGGTCCTGATGCCCGGCCGCTTCAGCCAACTGCCAACGCTGCTGTCACCAGCGAAAACCCGCCCGGCTTCTATGGCAGCGACGAAGGCGTCGTCGCGCACAACCTGCTCGGGAGCGACGCTACGTTCCTGCCGATCACCCGGCCGTCGGTAACAATCCCGGTTTCGGAAGCTTCCTATGCCTTCGACCAGTCGGTCGACCTGCGCGGTCCGCTGTTTGCAGCAGCCGTTCTCCTGATGCTCCTCGACACGCTCGCGGTGTTCTGGATCGGCGGCTACCTCGCACGCCGGCCGGTCAGGAAGGCCCCGGCCGCAACAGCAGCGTTCCTCGTACTCGGCCTCATCGCCGGCGTGCCATCGCCCTCCGAGGCACAGGACCAGATCGATGACGAGTCGGCGATCTCGGCCATCACCGACACCCGCATCGCCTATGTCATCACCGGCAACAGTTCGATCGATGCCGTCAGCCGCGCCGGTCTCACAGGCCTGTCGCAATACCTGATCGAGAAGACGGCGCTGGAACCCGGCGAGCCAGCCGGTGTCGACATTGAGACCGATGAACTTTCGTTCTATCCGCTGATCTACTGGCCGATCGACGACAGCGCGCCGCTGCCGTCGGAAGCAGCCCTTGCGCGCGTCGACGCCTACATGCGTGAAGGCGGCACGGTGCTGTTCGATACCCGCGACCAGTATTCGACCGGCATCGACTCCGCTTCCGCCAGCCCCGCAACCCAGCGCCTGCGCGACATCCTCGCATCCATGAACGTGCCGCCGCTCGAGCCGGTGCCGGCCGATCATGTGCTGACCAAGACCTTCTTCATCATGCCCGAGTTTCCGGGTCGCTTCTCCGGCAGCCCGCTTTGGGTCGAAGCCTCGCTCGACGCCTCCAATGCCGAGAACCGGCCCGTGCGCACCGGCGACGGCGTCACACCAATCATGATCACCGCCAACGATCTTGCCGGCGCGTGGGCAATCGATGACGCCGGCGCGCCGCTCTACCCGACCGTGCCGAACGATCCGATGCAACGGATCTATGCCTTCCGCGGCGGCGTCAACATCATGATGTACATGCTGACCGGCAACTACAAATCCGACCAGGTGCACGTCCCTGCCCTGCTCGAACGGCTGGGGCAGTAGCATGGAGAGTCGGACATGAACTGGTCGCTCTCCTTCGAGCCGCTACTGTCATGGATCTGGATCGCCGCCATCATGGTGCCGGTGGCGCTGCTGGTGTTCGCTTCACTGTTCCTGCGAATGCGCGGCTCGTTCCTGCGTGTTGCCGCGCTGGCCGCGCTCGGCATCGCCCTCGCGAATCCGGTGCTTCTCGATGAGGAGCGCGAGCCGCTGCAGAGCGTCGTTGCGCTGGTGGTCGACCGCAGCCAGAGCCAGGACATCGGCGACCGCATGGCAACGACCGACGCCGCGGTTGAGGAACTTCGCGCTCGGCTGTCGCGCTTCCCGCAGTTCGACGTGCGCGTGGTCGAGGCCGGTCGTGCGGACGCTGCTGACGACCGTACACAGACCCGCCTCTTCCACGAGATCGATTCCGCCTTCCGCGACGTGCCGCCCTCCCGCGTTGCCGGTGCGATCATGGTGACTGACGGCCAGGTGCACGACGTGCCTGCCGATCCCGGCAGCATCAGCGCACCGCTGCATGTGCTTGTGACCGGCGAGGAAGGCGAGTTCGACCGCCGCATCCGCTTCGAGCGCGCGCCGCGCTTCGGCATCGTCGGCAAACCTGTCGAGATGACTTATCGCGTCATCTCCAACGACGGCCAGACCGGCACGGTGCCGGTCGAGGTGCGGATCAACGGCAACTTCGTCGTCAACCGCGAGGCGCGCATCGGGCAGCCGATGACGATGAACATCGTCGTGCCGAACGCCGGCAAGAACATTGTCGAGCTGACGATCCCCACTGCGCCGGGCGAGCTGACGGGCACCAACAACCGCACCATCGCCGTGCTCGACGGCATCCGCGAGAACCTGCGCGTGCTGCTCGTTTCCGGCGAGCCGCATGCCGGCGAGCGCACCTGGCGCAACCTGCTGAAGTCCGACGCTTCGGTCGATCTCGTCCACTTCACCATTCTGCGCCCACCTGAAAAGCAGGACGGCACGCCGATCCATGAGCTGTCGTTGATCGCCTTCCCGACGCGCGAGCTGTTCGTTGAGCGGGTGAACGACTTCGACCTGATCATTTTCGACCGCTACCAGCACCGCGACGTGCTGCCGATCCTCTACTACGACTACATCGCCGAGTACGTGGAGAATGGCGGCGCGCTGCTGATTGCGGCGGGCCCTGAATATGCCGGCAACCAGTCGATCGCGCGCACGCCCCTGATCTCGGCGCTGCCGGCCCTGCCGACCGGCACGGTCATCGAGGAAGGGTTCTATCCGCGCCTGACCGAAGACGGCGAGCGTCATCCGGTGACGCGCGGTCTTGAGGGTTCGGCGTCGGAGCCGCCGCAGTGGAGCCGCTGGTTCCGGCTGATCGATATCCAGCAACCCGAGGGCCATGTCGTGCTGCAGGGCGCGGACCGGCCGCTGCTGGTGCTCGACCGCAAGGGTGACGGCCGCGTCGGCATGCTCCTGTCGGACCAGGGCTGGCTGTGGGCGCGCGGTTTTGAAGGCGGCGGGCCGCACGTCTCGCTCTACCGCCGCATCGCCCACTGGCTGATGAAGGAACCGGAACTCGAGGAAGAGCGCCTGACCGCCTCCGGCCGTGGCATGACGCTCGACATCATCCGCCAGACGATGAGCGATGATCCTGGCCCGGCATCGGTGCTGACGCCGTCCGGCCGGCGCATCGACGTGAACCTGGCATCATCGGAGCCCGGCCTGTTCACCGGATCGCTGGAAGTCGACGAAATCGGTCTCTACCAGATCGCCAACGGCGACCTGACGGCGCTTGCCCATGTCGGTCCCGTCAACGCGCCCGAGTTTCAGGACACGGTCTCGACGACCGAAGTGCTTCAGCCTGCCGCCGACGCATCCGGCGGCAGCGTGCGCCGGCTCGGCCAAACGCTCACCGGCAATGTCAGCGTTCCCGGGATCGTGCCGGTTCGTACCGGTGCGGTTGCGTCGGGCCGCGACTGGATCGGCCTTCGCACCACCAATGACAGCGTGCTGAAGTCGGTCAGCCGTGTGCCGCTGTTTGCGGGCTTCTTCGGCCTCGCAGCACTTCTGCTGGCGTTCGGCGCGATGTGGTACCGCGAAGGCAGGTAATAAGAAGATTAGCGACGAGGGAGTGAGGGCTGAATGGCTCTACTCCGCAGCTAGCCTCATTGCCGGCCTGGCAAGGTCCGCATGCACGACATCGCCAACGAAGTTCGACAGCGAGCCCGGAACCAGCTCGCAGGCGAGGAAGCGTGCCGGATCGACCGGCCGCGGCATGATCGCCTGCTCCTTCGGGATCACAATCGAGAATCCGAGCGGTGCGTAGTACGGCGCATCGCCGACAAGGATCACCAGACCCCAGCCATCCTTGCGCGCAGCGTCCAGCGCCAGCGCGACGAGCTTGCGGCCGATACCAAGGCTCTTGAACGCCGGCCGCACGGCGAGCGGCCCGAGAAGCAGTGCCCTGCCCTCGCCCGCAGCAATCGGCGTCATCCGAACGGAGCCGACCACCTTGCCATCGACCAGCGCGACGAAGGACAGGTCACGCCTGTGCGGGCCACCTTCCCGGATCGCATGCGCTGCACGCGTGAACCGGCCCGGACCGAAGGCCTCGGCGTTGATATCCTCGATTTCGGGATCGTGCGCGGCGGTTTCCGTCACGTAGACGACGTCAGCGGGGATCATGGCAATTTCCGTGGTACAAGCGAACAGGATGGTGGATGCGGCAAACACCGCCTGCGCTCCCTGCTGGAGCGCATCAGCCCAATCGTCGTCGCTGGAAACCCACGTTTGCCAAAGTTGAGATCCTCCGCTGGCCCATCCGCCAGCAAAAATCCCGCTAACATCAAATCTCGCCGCGCGCAACGGCGTTTTTGTACGAAGGGTGACGATCTGTTCAGCCATCCGCGCGTTTTCCCTGTCTGGAACGGTCCCTAGATTGGGTCGAAAGCAAGGGAGTTACGATATGGGTCTGCTCGTCGACGGCGTCTGGAAAGACCAGTGGTATGACACCGAGAAGAGCGGTGGACGCTTCGAGCGGTCCGCCTCGCAGTTCCGAGACTGGGTTACCAGGGACGGCAAGCCCGCCGAGGATCGCGAACGCGGCTTCAAAGCCGAGCCCGGCCGCTATCACCTCTACGTCTCTCTCGCCTGCCCCTGGGCGCACCGGACGCTAATCTACCGCAAGCTGAAAAAGCTCGAGCACGTCATCTCGGTCGACGTCGTCCACCACTACATGGGCAAGGACGGCTGGACGTTCGTGAAGGAAGATGGCGCGACCGGCGACAGCCTCTACGGAAGCGACTTCCTGCATCAGCTCTACACCCGCGCCGATCCGAACTATTCGGGCCGCGTCACCGTGCCGGTTCTTTGGGACAAGAAGACGGAGACGATAGTCTCCAACGAGTCGGCCGAGATCATCCGCATGTTCAACTCGGCGTTCGATGAGTGGGCCGGCAACCGGATCAACCTCAGCCCTGACCATCTCCTCCCAGAGATCGACCGGCTGAATGCGCGGATCTATCCGGCGATCAACAACGGCGTCTATCGCGCGGGCTTCGCGACCACCCAGGAAGCTTATGAGGAAGCCTTCGATGAGCTTTTCGCTGCACTCGATGAAATCGAGGCGCGGCTGTCACGCTCGCGCTACCTGATCGGCGACCGGCTGACCGAAGCCGACATCCGCCTGTTCACGACGCTGGTGCGGTTCGATGCGGTCTACTACTCGCACTTCAAGTGCAATTTGCGGCGGATCGCCGACTATCCGAACCTGTCGAACTATGTGCGCGACATCTACCAGACCGACGGCATCGCCGAGACGGTCAACATGCTGCACATCAAGGCGCACTATTACGGCAGCCACCGCACCATCAACCCGACCGGGATCGTGCCGAAGGGCCCGGCGCTCGACTTCAACGCGCCGCACGACCGGGCAAGGCTCAGCCTTGCCGCCTGATCACCAGTAGGGATCAACCGGCACGCCCTCAAACAGTTCGGCGATGCGGCGGCGCGTCGCCGGCGAGGTTTCGGCCGGCAACGCATCCAGCGGGAAGAACCCTGCTTCAGCGATTTCTATGTCCGGCCGCTTCGGCGCCGTCTGCACGAAATCAGTGATCAGGTAGAAGGCGACATGGTCGCGCGGGCTCTGCCGCCGGTTGTAGTGCAGCGATTTCAGCACCGGCTCGCCGCGCAGCTCGATGTTGCCTTCCTCGGAAAGCTCGCGCGACAGGGCCTCGACCGCGGTCTCACCGCGCTCGACCCCACCGCCGGGAAACTGCCAGCCCGGCACGTAAGTGTGACGGATGAGGAAGACCGAATTGTTCGCCTTGTCGTAGACGATGCCACGCACGCCGAGCGTCATTGGCCGGCGCAGCACGAACCACAGGTGGAACGCCCGCGCACGCACCCGACGCCACCACACTTCGTGCATGAATGCAGGCTCGGGCGTGTTCACAGAGCGACTGCCTGTTGGCAAGGACGGGCCTGCTGCCCTATGGGTGTTGAATGTTCAGGCTCGCGCATCTCTCGGATATCCATCTGGGCCCTCTCCCAGCCGTAACCTATCGGGATCTCATCTCCAAACGGATAACGGGCTATATCAACTGGCGCCGCAACCGCGCCGCCAACCTGCACGAGGGCGTCATCGACGCGATCGTCGCCGACCTCAAGGCGTCAAAGCCTGACCACACGATTGTCTCCGGCGACCTGATGAACCTCGCCCTTGATGGGGAAATCGAACTGTCTCGCCTCTGGCTCGAAAACCTTGGCAAGCCTAACGATGTCTCGGTAGTGCCGGGCAACCACGACGCCTACGTGCCGGGGTCCATCGACCGCGCCTGCAAGTCCTGGGGAGCCTGGATGCATGGCGACGGCGAAAAGGAGCCGGCCCGCATCGGCAAGTTCCCCTTCATGCGCGTGCGCGGCAACGTCGCCATCATCGGCGTCTCATCCTCGCGTGCGACCGGCCCGTTCATGGCGAGCGGCTTCTTCGGCGAGGCGCAGGCAAAGCGTCTCGGCAAAATGCTCGACACCGCGAAGGAAAACGGTCACTGCCGCGTCGTCGCGATCCATCATCCGCCAGTGCGTGGCGCCGCTCCCGCTCACAAGCGCCTGCTCGGAATCGGCCGTTTCCAGAAGGTGATCGAGCGCCACGGGGCGGAACTTGTGCTGCACGGCCACACCCACCTTCCGACAGCCTACGAAATCAGTGGCAAGCATGGGCCGGTGCCTGTCATCGGCGTCGCCGCCGCCGGACAGGCGTTCGGCGGCAAGAAGCCCGCGGCGCAGTACAATCTGTTGGAGATCGAGGGCCACAGCGGCAGCTGGCGCATTGCCCTGACCCGCCGCGGCCTCAACGGCAATGGTATGGAAATCGCGACGGTCGAGCAGCGTGTGCTGAAGGGCTGAGGGCCGGGCTTACCGGATCAGTTCCGCGATACGCTCCCACGCGATCAGCGCAAAGGCGATGATGCCGAGGATGCCGCCAAGGATCGCGATGCCCATGCCCTTGAAGAAGCCGGCCGACGGTCGCGACGAACTCGACGCCTTTTCCGGCGTCTCGCTGCCGACGACGGTGTCGACGCCGATATAGGTGACGTCCCCTTCCAGGATTCGCTGGCGCTCGATCAGGCGCTCGGCGATGTAGCGCGTCACATGGTCCGCCGCGGCGTTGATGTCGGCCGTCTCGGCAAGCACCACCCTGCCCAGGCGCGTGTCGCGCAGGAAGCGATAGGTGCGCCGGTCCCGCCCTAAGGTGACGTGCGTGACGGCGTCGATCCAGAGGCGCGGCTGCAGCCCCTTGGAGATGGCGAAGTCGAAGCGGTCGTCGTCCTTCGGCACATCGCGAAATACTGGCGCCAGGTCCTCGGCCAGCAGTTCGAGTCGCGTGAGCTGGGCTTCGCGGATGTCGACCACAACATCGTCGCGATCCGCGACGGCGTTCTTCACCTCGCGAATCGCGTTCGCCAGGCGGCTCTTTGCCGTTTCAGTTCGATCTTCCAGCGGCTCACTCACAGGCGGCCTCCACATGACTAAGGTTAACCGACGATTAACATAGACGGTTGACAAAATCACGGCGCTGTCTTGCAGGGCGCCAAGTATCGTTAAAATCCACAAACGGCCCGAATGATCCCCGTCATCTGTGCCGGCGCTTCATCGGGCAGCATGTGGCCGAGTCGCGGCAGGCGGTGAACCGCAAAGCTCGGCGACAAACCTTCGAGCTGCAAGACAGGCAGGACATTGTCCAGCTCGCCCCAAACGACCGTTACCGGAACTGGCAATTCCGCAATCTTGTCGAGCGGCAGCTGACCCTGGCGGCCATCCCGCGCCAGCCCCTTCGCCATCTCGATGAGCATCTCGCGCTGGCCGGGCACGGCACGCGCGGCAAGGAAATGTTCCACCGTCTCCTCGGGGACCGGCGAATACCACCCGGTCATGGCTTCGAGACAAGCGGTCAGTTGCTCCCTCGTCTCAGCAGCGGCGTAGCGAGTCAGCAGGCGGCGGTTGATGTCGGGGCCGAAGCCTCCAGGCGCAAGCAGGGTCAACGACGCCACCCGCTTCGCATCGAACAGCGCGACTAGGCTCGCCACCGCCCCGCCCATCGAATGACCGACGAGATGGGCACGCTCTATCCCGCGCGACCGGAGATCATCGAGCACGGCATTCGCGGCCGTCTTCGCCGAGCCGGCACCAGGATAATTCAGCGAGCCGCCGTGCCCCGGCAGATCATAGGCGATGGTCGCGCGATGTTCCGCCAGCGCCGGCTGGATTTCCCGCCACGCGGTGTGATCGCCGCCAAAGCCGTGCAGAAGCACGATCGGGTCGGCGCCGCTACCGGCAAGCTGCGCATGCAAGGTCATCGACTACTCCGACTCTTCAGGACGGACAGACGGTTACACGCTGGCGATGGAGGGTAAAGTACTACGTGAAGTGGAGCAGCAGATGCTGCCAGCTCAGATGAAAATCCCGGCGCAAGTGATTCTTACGCCGGGACAAATCTCTTAGTTCTTCTGGGCGAGAATGCGGTTCGCGGCCGAGACGATCGCCGCCAGCGATGCCGCCACGATGTTGGTGTTGATGCCCGAGCCGAACAGGCGGCCGCCCGGATATTCCACCTCGACGTAGCTGATCGCCGCGGCGTTGGAGCCGCGATGCATCGAGTGCTCTGAATAGTCGAGCACCGACAAGTCGATGCCGATGTAGCGTGACAGCGCGTCAACAAAGCCGTCGATCGGGCCGGTGCCAGTGCCGGTCATCGTCACTTCCTTGCCGTTGTCGGAGATCGTTGCCTCCATGATGCGGCGGCCACGATTATCCGGATCCGGCACTGTGTGGTGGTCGACGAACTTCAGGCGTGCGCCCGGTTGGTCGACATAGGCCTCGATGAAGCGATCGTAGATGCGCTTGGCCGGCAGCTCCTTGCCCTCGCGGTCGGTGATCTGCTGGATGTCCTGGCTGAACTCTATCTGCAGGTTGCGCGGCAAATTGAGGCCGTAGTCCGCCTGCAGGACGTAGGCGATGCCGCCCTTGCCCGACTGCGAATTGATGCGGATGATAGCCTCGTAGGTGCGGCCGACATCCTGCGGGTCGATCGGCAGATATGGCACTTCCCACAGCGGCTTATTCGACGCCTTCAGCGCCTTCATGCCCTTGTTGATCGCATCCTGATGCGAGCCCGAGAACGCGGTGTAGACCAGTTCGCCGACATAGGGGTGGCGCTCGCCGATCTTCATCTGGTTCGAGTACTCGTAGACTTCCTTCATGCGGTTGATGTCGGAGCAGTCCAGCTCAGGGTCGACGCCCTGCGTGTACATGTTCAGCGCCAGCGTCACGACGTCGACGTTGCCGGTGCGCTCGCCATTGCCGAACAGCGTGCCCTCCACGCGGTCGGCGCCGGCCATCAGGCCCAGCTCGGTCGCGGCGATGCCGGTGCCGCGGTCGTTATGCGGATGCAGCGAGATGATCAGGCTCTCGCGGTTGTCGACATTGCGGCACATCCACTCGATCTGGTCGGCGTAGATGTTCGGCGTCGACATCTCGACCGTCGACGGCAGGTTCAGGATCAGCTTGTTGTCCGGAGTCGGCTTGATGACCTCGATGACGGCGTTGCAGATCTCCAGTGCGACATCCAGCTCGGTGCCAGTGAAGCTCTCCGGCGAATACTGGAAGCGATAGCCGCCGCCAGCCTTCGCGGCCATGTCCACGATCATCTTGGCGGCGTCGGTCGCGATCTGCTTGATGCCTGCGACATCCTTGGCGAACACGACGCGGCGCTGCAGCTCGCTGGTCGAATTATAGAAGTGAATGATCGGCGACTTCGCGCCTTCCAGAGCCTCGAAGGTGCGCGTGATCAGTTCCGGACGGCACTGCACCAGGACCTGGAGATCGACGTCATCGGGAACGTTGGCCTCCTCGACGCACCAGCGGGCGAAGTCGAAGTCGGTCTGCGACGCGGATGGGAAGCCGATCTCGATTTCCTTGAAGCCCATGTCGACGAGCAGATTGAACATGCGCGCCTTGCGGTCGTGGCCCATCGGGTCGACCAGTGCCTGATTGCCGTCGCGCAGGTCCACCGAGCACCAGATCGGCGCCTTTTCGATGCGCTTGCTCGTCCAGGTGCGGTCCTTGAGGTCGACCAGCGGGTACGGCTGATACTTGATCGCGGCATCAGGCATGCCCTTCTTGCGAGAGGCAGCTACAGCATCAATACGGCTCTGTTCGTTCATCGTCTTCACTCCGGTGCGGGCGCGCTCTCATGGCACGGCGCTGCGCACGATTTCAATGTCTACGGAAATTTTTCGGGCAAGGAGCTGGTGCCGAGGCCGGCGAAATCGATCGCCGGGTGCTCCTTCAACGAGCCCGGCGATCGCCGCTAAGGCCGAGTAGAAGGACGGTAGAAAGCATCGCGCGCGCAGTCTGCCCCACGAAGTGGGCCGGACGCTTTATATTGATGGCGCGACGATAAGACATGCCGGCGAAATAACCCAAAGTCGAAGGCATGGCAAGGCCCCGCAGGCGAAAGCTGTTACAAACAGCACTGCAAGTATCGAAGACCCGGCAGGAATCGCAGCCTTCCGGGTCTTCGGGTCAATCCCTGGGATACTAGCCCGTCACCTTGCCCCAGATCGACTCGGCCGTTTTTACGACGAGCTCCAGCTTGCGCATCTGGTCCGCCTCCGAGATCGCATTGCCCTCCTCAGTCGAGGCAAATCCGCACTGCGGCGCGATGCCAAACTGGTCGAGGTCGGCGAACTTGGAAACAGCGTCAAACTTGCGCCTGAGATCATCCAGGCTCTCGAGCTCGCCGGTCTTGGTGGTGATGAAGCCGGGCATGACCCGTTTCTTGCCCTTGGGCAGAAGACGCAGCGGCTCGAGCCCTCCGGCACGATCGGTATCATACTCCATGAAGTAGATGTCGACGTCGGTCTTGTTGAAGATCGCGTCGGCGCACAGGTCATAGGCGCCCTCCGCCGCATGGTGCGACTGGAAGTTGCCGCGGCACATGTGCATGCCGATCACCATATCCGACGGGCGGTCCTTGATCGCCTCGTGCATCATCCAGGCGTACTTGTCGATCAGCCAGTCCGGATCCTGGCCGAGTGCCGCCTTGGCGGCGCGATGCTTTGGATCGCACAGATAGGCGAAGAAGATGTCGTCCATCTGCAGGTAGCGGCAGCCAACGTCGTAGAACGCCTTCACCGCCTTAGCATACGCGCTGGCGAGATCCGCGAACAGCACCTCGAGGTCCTTGTAGGGCGCGTAGCGGATGTCTTCGGGATCGGTGCGGAAGTGCGCGCAGCTCGGCCCGGGGATCGAGATCTTCGGCATCACGTTCGTGACGCTGGCCACGAACTTGAAGTGCTCCAGCATCGGGTGATCGTCCGGGAAATCGACCTTTTCGTTAATGGTCAGAAACTCCGGCTTCAGGGCGATACCGTGGAACTGGATCGCCTCCTTCTCGCGGTGTTCGAGGTCGATGCCGTCGAGCATGCGCAGGAAGTCGTAGTGCCAGTAGGTACGTCGGATCTCGCCGTCGGTCACAACGGGCAGTCCGACATCCTGCTGCGCCTTGACCGCGGCGCGGATGGCCTCGTCCTCGGCCGCGTGCAGTTCGTCCGCTTCGATCGACTTCTCCTCGAAGAAGCGCTTGCGGGCCTCCTTCACGGCCTTGGGGCGGAGCAGGCTTCCAACATGGTCTGCCCGATAGGGCGGGCGCGCAACAGAAGCCGCCGGAGCGGCGCTCACATCAGTCATCTCATCTCCTCCAACCGCTGGTCACAGCCAAATTGCTGTGGAATTCCCTTCGAGGTGGCTAGCATACGTTACGTCACCTTGCCAGCGGCGCGGCCCGCACTCTTGACTTTGACTTGTACACAGCATGACATCCCCTGCAGGAAGAACAGGTTAGCCCTTTTGCAGACTCACGTGCAGAGGAATCCCTTCATGGCTCGCAGCCCCCGTTCAGACAAAGGCGCATCCCAGACGTTGAAAGCGGTCATGGGCGTACGTGACCTCGTCTTCTCCGGTACGGTCGCGCCAGGTGAGCGGCTTTCGGAAATCAACGTCAGCGCCAAGCTTGGCCTGTCGCGCACGCCGGTTCGCGCGGCCCTTGCGCGTCTTGAGCAGGAAGGGATTCTCGAAGCCATTCCGTCCGGCGGCTACTCGGTTCGCCTGTTCTCGATCGCCGACGTTGCCGACGCGATCGAGCTGCGCGGTGTGCTCGAAGGCACGGCCGCACGCCTTGCCGCCGAGCGCGGCGCAACGCCCGCAAAGATCAACGCGCTGAAGTCACTGATCTCGCGGCTCGACGAGGTGGTGGAGTCCGGTGTCGATGACATGGATCTCGACACCTACATGACGCTCAACGCCGAGTTCCACGAGATGCTCACGGAGCTTTCCGGCAGCAAGATCATCCAGCGCGAGCTTGAGCGCGTACTCCACCTGCCTTTCGCCAGCCCCAGCGCCTTCCTCGAGGCGCAGATGAGCGTGCCAGCCTTCCGCACCTCGCTGATCGTCGGCCAGGCGCAGCACCGCGCCATCGCTCATGCGATCGAAATGCGCGAAGGCTCGCGCGCCGAAGCGATCGCCCGCGAGCATGCGCGCCTCGCCCGCATCAACCTCGACCGGGTAATGAAGGACAAGTCGCTGATCGACCGCGTCCCTGGTCTGGTTCTCGTCACAAGCTAACCCTTACCGGGCGCCACGCACTACCCCTTGCCGGCTTCAGGATGTAAGGGAAGCGCATGAATGTGCTGTCTGCCGACTCCCCGGTCTACAACCCGCCGCTTGAGCCCTGGGTCACGATCCGCCATCGCGACCGAGACATCCTCGTGCTCGACAAGCCGAGCGGGCTGCTGTCGGTACCAGGAAAGCACCCGGCGCTGAAGGACAGCCTGGCAACCCGCGTGCAGCGCGACTTTCCGCAAGCGCAGATGATCAACCGCCTCGACAAGGACACGTCGGGGCTGGTGCTGATGTCTCTCAACCGCAAGGCCCACGCCGCCATCGCAGCCCAGTTCGAGGGGCGGACGACGAAGAAATCCTACGTCGCGGTCGTGTGGGGCATCATGGAGGAGGACGAAGGGTTGATCGACCTGCCGCTGGCGATCGACCCCGACAACAAGCCGCGCCACCGCGTCGACCATGAAGGCGGCAAGCTCGCCCAGACGCGCTGGCAGGTCATCGAGCGCGGCAGCGACCGCACCCGCGTCCGGCTTTTCCCGCTCACCGGCCGCACCCACCAGCTGCGCGTGCACATGAAAGCGATCGGCCACGTCATCCTCGGCGACGAGTTCTATGCCGAAGGGGAGGCGCTCGCTGCCTCCGACCGCCTTCTGCTCCATGCGGAGGAACTCTCCTTCCGACACCCGGACGGCAGCGACGTCACTTTCACCGCCCCCTGCCCGTTCTGAGGCTCGTCATGGCGCGCAGCGAGGACACCACAGAACCTATCGTCGATTTCGTGGGCGGCGCCGTCGGGCACCAGTTCCGCACGGGCGCCGCGCGCGGCCACGCGCTTGCCAAGGCTGCCGGCCTCGTGAAGGGCGCCTTGCCCGAAATCGTCGACGCCACCGCGGGCCTTGGCCGCGACGCCTTCCTCCTCGCCTCGCTCGGCTCGAAGGTGACGCTCATCGAACGCTCGACGAAGATGCACGACCTGCTTGCCGCCGGCCTCGAACGCGCGGCAGCCGAAGGCGGCGCCCTCGCCGAGACGATCGCGCGGATGACCCTGCTGCACGGCGACTCGCGCGAACTGCTGCCGCAGCTTGCGCCCCAAGTCGTGCTGGTCGACCCGATGCATCCGCCGCGCGGCAACACGGCACTGGTGAAGAAGGAGATGCGGCAGATCCGCGAGATCGTCGGCAGCGATCCCGACGCCGAGGAGCTTATGCGCGTCGCGCTAGAGCACGCACAAAACCGCGTCGTGCTGAAATGGCCGCTGCGTGCCCCGCCGATGGAGGGAATCCGCAAACCCTCGTACCAGATCCTCGGCAAGAGCACGCGCTACGACGTGTTCGTGAAGGCGAAGCTGGCCTAGCTAGTCGTCACCGAGGATTAGCGCGCGGCCGCTAGTCACGTCCGCCGCGACCGCCCTCACCTTCTCCGCCATCTCGGCCGGCAGCCGGAAATGCTGGACGACGCCCTCGGCAAGAAATTCTTGCCGGCTCATGCTCACGCCCGGCAACGCCTCCAGCCGCGCCCGCAGCAGCGGCGCATCGCTGAAGCCGGATTGGATGGAAATGGTCTCAAGTTCGACGAGCGGCAGCTTCGGCGCCTCGCGCAGGCAGGATGCTGCCGTGCCGCCATAAGCGCGGATCAGCCCGCCGCTACCCAGCAGCACGCCGCCGAACCAGCGCGCAACGACGACGACTGTGCGGTCGAGCCCCTGCCCGTCGATCGCTTGCAGGATCGGCTTGCCGGCGGTTCCGCTCGGCTCGCCATCGTCGCTAAAACGGTAGCTCTGGCCGATCCGCCAGGCCCAGCAATTGTGGTTAGCCGACGGATCCGAATGCTGCGCGAGAAACTCCCGCGCCTCGCCCTCGTCAGCAATGGGGGCAGCCTGGGCGAGAAACCGGCTCTTCTTGATTTCCTGGCGAAAACTCGCCACCCCGGCGAGAATGAATCGATCCGTCATGCCGCCCTTCTAGCGCGAATAGAGGCGGCATGTATCGGGCCAGATCATCAGTTCAGGCTGATGATCTTTGCCGGGCGGAAGGTTTCGATCTTCTTGACGCCTGAAACCATGCCCTTGCCGTAAGCCGGCTTGCCGACAACGCCCTTGAGCCAGCACTCCTTCTTCGCCTTCACGTAGGTGAAGGCAATGCAGGCGTTGTTGTCGATGCAGGCGAGCCGGCAGGCGAGCGGCGAGTTGGCGCCGGGATACGGGCGCCGGCTGAGGTCGCCGCCCGGCAGGTCGACGTCCTCGAACAGCGAGGAATTCGGATCGATCGTTGCCAACGTCATCGGCTTCGGATCCGCCTCGCCCGCAGCCAGAAGATGGCCCGACAGCGCGACGCTGTTTCCATCGGCGCGCCCGGAGCTCGCCTTGAGGAAGCAGTTCGGCCCCCGGCGCAGACTCTGGTCGGTGTTGAAGGTAAAGGCCTTGCACTGACCGTCCATGCGCAGGCAGTTGTCGGCACAGGCCCCGGCATCACTGGTGCGTATAGATGTGATATCGTCGCCGAACAGGTCGAGTCCCGTGTATATCGCCATGCGGTTCGGCTGCCGGGTGTAGGCCTCGAGCGCGGACACGGCCGCAGCACCACGTTCCGCCTCGACAACTGCGCCAGCCGCAGCCGTCCCCTCCGGTGCGGGCGACTGGAATGCACCGCCCTGCGGAGTTGCGGCGATCGACGTACCGCCTGTCCGGTTCAGACCGTAGCGCTCAATCTCTTCCTGGCTGAAGACATACATGTCATCGGGCGGCGTCCTGAACATGATGTGCATGACATCGACCGGCGTGCCGAAACGGTTCAGGACCTCGATGATGTCCGAAATCGCATACTGGGCTCCGACCAGATCCTTCGTGTCGTTGGATATCTGATGGACGCCGAGCTCACCATCGGCCTTCCTTTCATGGCCGGCGAGGAAGATGAACGAGCAGGCAGAGTAGCAGCCGCTCCCCTTCGGAATGTAGGTGGAAAGCTGGCGCTGGTGGATGTCGTCGGCAATCAGCAGGCCCATCTGGACGCTGCCACCGGGGCTGTTCAGCGTCACCAGCTTCGCATTCGGCGTGGCCTGCAGCGCGCGGCGGAAGCTCAGAGCGGCGCCCGTGTCGATCTCACCGTCCATGCGGATGATTTCCGGCGTGCCGTCATCGACAGTAAAGGGCCCGAACGTCGTTTCCGCAGCCCCTGCCCCTGCGATCAAACAGATCGACCAAGCCACCGCCAGTAACGCAGACACCTTACGCATGCACGCCCCCTCACTCGCAGGAAAGGGAAACACACAGTCCGAGCAGGTGGCAAGACGGGATACATGGGAACACGGGATGTCCCCAGGAGGGCGGCTCTTCCAGATCCAACACGAAACGAAGAAGACCTAATATCCTCCAGCAGTCCAGAATTGGACCGAGGGTCATCCCCTAAAATCCGATGGCACGAGACCGACGATGCTGCGATTGCCGCTGCAGCGATTGTCATTTACTAGGAGGGGCGCAGCCTCCAAAAACCTGTCCCACCTCGATCCGAATCTTTTCGTTCAGCATGAAATCTTCAACCGGGCAACACTATCTCGCTCTTGACCATGTCCGTGCGCTAGCTGCTTTCATGGTGTTTGCTTGGCACTTCGGCCACGGCGCATCGGGCCATCCAATACCTTTTGATGGCGCCCAAAGCTGTTCCTTCTCTCAGTGATCGATGAGGGACACACAGGCGTAGCTTTGTTCATGACCATCAGCGGATATTTGGATGATGTGCCGGGGCGTGGTGTAGCAGGATAGCGGCGGTCACCAGTGTTTTTCCGGTAGGGTCGGGTTGTTCAAGCTCAACCTGATGGAAAGTCCACCGATGACCGACGATATGATGAACCTGCGCTCGCTCGTTGAGAAGAGTGCTGACGCCGATTTGCTGCGCGAGATGATCGGCTTTGCCGCCGAGAAGCTGATGGAACTGGAGG
>NZ_VLJG01000018.1:0-41294 GCF_007829415.1 Aminobacter sp. J44
GAGAACTGACCCGGGATTGGGCGGTTTTTCCATTGAGAAGTGACCCATGTTTGAACCCACCCCTGCTGGTTGATCGCAGGGGATTTTGGAGTGATAGACATGGCGTTACTGAGCGTTATCCGACGCTGGCATCTGCGGGATGGACATTCGATCCGGGAGATTGCACGGCGCACGGGACTGTCGCGGAACACGATCCGCAAATACCTGCGATCCGACGAGGTGGAGCCCCGCTTCCAGGTGCCGGATCGGCCGAGCAAGCTTGATGCCTATGCCGAGCGGCTGTCGGCCTGGCTGAGGACGGAAGCAAACAGGCCGCGCAAGCAGAAGCGCACGATCAAGCAGTTGCACGCTGACCTGATGAGCCTCGGCTATGAGGGCTCATATGGTCGTGTCGCCGCCTTTGCGCGAGCCTGGAAGGAAGAGCGCCAACGTCAGATGCAAACGAGCGGGCGCGGCACCTTCGTGCCGCTGGCGTTCGAGCCCGGCGAAGCGTTCCAGTTCGACTGGTCGGAAGATTGGGCGGTCATCGGCGGCGAGCGCACCAAACTTCAGGTGGCGCACTTCAAGCTCAGCTACAGCCGCGCCTTCATCGTGCGGGCCTATCCGCTGCAAACGCACGAGATGCTGTTCGATGCCCACAACCACGCCTTCCGGGTTCTGGGCGGCGTTCCCCGGCGCGGGATCTACGACAACATGCGCACGGCGGTCGACAGGATCGGCCGCGGCAAGGAGCGGCAGGTCAATGCCCGCTTCTCGGCGATGGCCAGCCATTATCTGTTCGAGACCGAGTTCTGCAATCCGGCTTCGGGCTGGGAGAAGGGGCAGGTCGAGAAGAACGTCCAGGATTCCCGCCACCGGCTATGGCAACCGATACCACGCTTTCCATCACTGGAAGCCCTGAACGACTGGCTGGAGCAGCGGTGTCGGGAGCTGTGGCAACAGATTCCCCACGGCCTCAGGCCGGGAACGATCGAGGACATCCGGGCCGAGGAAGCACGGTTCCTGATGCCGATGCCACGCCTCTTCGACGGCTTCGTCGAATACACCAAGCGGGTCTCTCCGACCTGCCTGGTCCATCTGGAGCGCAATCGCTACAGCGTGCCGGCGTCCTTCGCCAATCGGCCAGTCAGCCTCAGGGTCTATCCAGAACGGATCGTGGTTGCCGCGGAGGGGCATATCGTATGCGAGCATCCCCGCATCATCGAGCGGTCGCATGACGGCCCCGGTCGCACCGTCTACGACTGGCGTCACTATCTGGCGGTCATCCAGCGCAAGCCCGGTGCTCTGCGCAACGGCGCTCCCTTTACTGAACTCCCCGAAGCCTTCAAACGGCTGCAGCAGCACCTGCTCAGGAAGCCCGGCGGCGACCGCGAGATGGTCGAGATCCTGTCGCTCGTCCTGCAACATGACGAGCAGGTCGTGCTGACCGCCGTCGAGATGGCGTTGCAGGGCGGCGTTCCGACCAAGGTCCACATCCTCAATCTCCTGCACAGGCTGGTCGACGGCAAGCCGATCGAGACGCCGATCGTGGATGCGCCGCAGGCGCTGAGCCTGGCCAAGGAGCCGCAAGCCAATGTCGAGCGCTACGATGCTCTGCGCCAGACCCGGGAGGTACATCATGCGTCATGATCCCGCCAGCGGCGCTATCGTCATCATGCTCAGAAGCCTTAAAATGCACGGCATGGCGCAAGCCGTCGCCGAACTCACCGAGCAGGCTTCACCCGCCTTCGAGTCCGCCATCCCCATCCTGTCGCAACTCCTGAAGGCCGAGATGGCCGAGCGGGAGGTCAGGTCCGTGGCCTATCAACTCAAGGCAGCCCGCTTCCCGGTCTATCGCGACCTGGCCGGCTTCGACTTCGCCAGCAGCGAGATCAACGAGGCCCTCGTGCGCCAGCTCCATCGATGCGAGTTCACGGACAATGCCAACAATGTCGTGCTTGTCGGCGGCCCCGGCACCGGCAAGACCCACATTGCCACCGCCCTCGGCGTGCAGGCGGTCGAGCATCATCGCAAGCGTGTCCGCTTCTTCTCCACCGTCGAACTCGTCAACACGCTCGAGCAGGAGAAGGCCCAGGGCAAGGCCGGCCAGATCGCCAATCGGCTCGCTCATTCCGATCTCGTCATCCTCGACGAACTCGGATACCTGCCCTTCAGCGCATCAGGCGGGGCGCTGCTGTTCCATCTGCTGAGCACGCTCTACGAGCGCACCAGCGTCGTCATCACCACCAACCTCAGCTTCAGCGAATGGGCGACCGTCTTCGGCGACGCCAAGATGACGACGGCGCTGCTCGATCGGCTCACCCATCACTGCCACATCCTGGAGACCGGAAACGACAGCTTCCGCTTCAAGAACAGCTCTGCCCAGACCACACCGACAAAGAAGGAGAAAGCACCCACCTTGACTAAGTCCTGAGACCCAAACCATACATGAAGGCGGGTCACTTCTCGGCGAAAATCCCGGGTCAGCTCTCAGCGGAAATCAACAAATAAGTGAACAACGGTAAACTTACCGGTACGCAGGCGAGAAATCCCAAAGGAACGGCCCAAGCCAGGCGTTTCAGGCGACCGCAGCCCCCTCACCCGCCCCGTCCATACCTCTGAACAAACGCTCTCGCTGCGTAGTCGAGCGCGAAGCCGATGACGCCGATGGCGATGACGGTAGCCATCAATTCGGGATAGGCAAGGCGGTCTCGGGTATCGAGGATGAAGTAGCCGAGGCCGGCCTGCACGCCCAGCATCTCGCACGGCACCAGCACGATCCAGGTAATGCCGATGGCAAGGCGAAGGCCGGTGAGCACGTTGCCGAGCACGCCGGGGATGATGACGCGCGTCAGCGTCTCCCAGCGCGTCGCGCCCGGTACACCAGCATTATATCCATTCACTAGGGGAGGCCACCAGCCAGTGGCGGTCGAGCTGGCGCACGCCGGCGGCCGTGTTGAGCAGAATCGGCCAGACCGCCGCGAAGGCGAGCAGGAAGTAGATCGGCGCGTCGCCCACGCCGAACACCATCACCGCGATCGGCATCCATGACAGCGGCGAGATCATGCGCAGGAACTGGAAGGCCGGCGTCGTCGCCGATTCCGCCAGCCGGGAGGCGCCGACGAGAAGGCCGAGCGGAATCCCAACGGCAAGTGCCGCGGCAAGGCCGATCAGCACGCGCTTGAGGCTGACGCCGATATGCACCCACAGGTCCGGGCCGCTCAGCAGCGTCACCAGCGCCGGCAGCGCGGCGGTCGGCGAGAAGCGGCGGGCAAAGCTCTTCTCGCCCGCGAAAATGTCCGTGGCAAGCCACCAGGCGATCAGGATGAGGACGAGGCCGACGAGCCCCAGCGCGACATGCAGCGCACGGCGCTGCAGCTCCGCTGAAGCAGTCTTTCTTGCCGGGGCAACCGCGGGCTGCCGGGTCTCGTCCGCAATGACAGTCACGCCTGGATTACCTCCTGACGGTCGAAGGAATCCGCAAGGCCGAAGGCCTGCAGGCCGCCGGCTTCCGCGATTGCCTTCTTCACGAAGCTGTCGTCGACGAGGTCCTTGGCGGCAAAGGCCGGGTCGAGCGCGTCGAGGAAGGCGCGGTCGCCCTCGACATGGGTTTCCTTCAAGAGCTTCACCAGTTCCTCGGTATAGGTCGGGAACGGATAGGGCTGGAAGTCGATGCGGCGGTCGCGCCACTCCGGATGTTTGACCGCGCCGGTCTTGACGTATTCGGCGAGGTCCTCGTCGGTGGGCGTCAGCACGCGCGACAGGATTTCCGGGCTGTGCGGCGTGTACTTCTGCTCGTTGGCGGAGGAAAGCAGCTGCGCGGTCTCGGCGCGGTTGTCGCGCGTCCACAGCTGCGCCTTCACCATCGCGTTGACGACCTTCTGCGACCATTCGGGGCGCTCGGAAAGGTCCTGCTCGTTCATGAAGACGACGCAGCAGGCGTGGTCTTTCCAGACATCGCCGGTAAAGCGCAGCACCTTGCCGACCTGGTTGACCTCGGCGGCGGCGTTGAAAGGCTCGGCGACGATGTAGCCGGCGATCTGGCCGGCGGCGAGCGCTGGCACCATGTCCGACGGCGCCATGATCAGCAGGTTCACCTCGTCGGCCGCGATCTCGCCCGACGGGCGGGTGACCGGCTTCAGGCCGTTCTCGCGCAGCAGCTTTTGCAGCACGACATTGTGGATCGAGTACCAGAATGGGATCGCAACCGTCTTGCCGCCGAGTTCGGCCACCGAATTGATGTCGTGGCCAACCGTCAGGCCCGAGCCGCTGGTGTGGTTCCAGGCTACCACCTTCGCCGGCGTCTTGCTGCCATAGCGCGCCCAGACGGTGATCGGTGACAGCAGGTGCACGACATTGACCTGCCCGGCCAGGAACGCCTCGACGATCTGCGACCAGCCGCGGAACAGCACCGGCTTCTCGACCTTGAGGCCCTCGGCCTCGAAGAAGCCTTTGCCGTGCGCGACGAGCAGCGGCGTCGCATCGGTGATCGGCAGGTAGCCGACGCGCACCGGCTCGTCGTCCGACTGGGCGCGTGCCTTGCGCATGTTGAGGAACGGCATGGCGCCGGAAGCCGTCAGAAGCGCGGAAAGCTTCACGATATCGCGGCGGGAGAAGAGAAAATCATCCGTCGGCATGGGTGTGGTCCATTCAGTGGCGGCGAACCGCGTTGCGAAGCGTTGAGACGATCTCGACGCGGATCTGGCCGAGTTCTTCGACGAAATCCTCGCGAGGTTTTGGCAGGTCGATGGTCCACTCGCCGATTTGCGATGCGGGCGAACCACCAAGCAGGATGATGCGGTCGGAGACGAGCAGCGCCTCGTCGATGTCGTGCGTGACGAGCACTGCAGCTGTCCCGTAGTCGCTGACGACCTTGACCAGGAGGCGCTGCATTTCCGAACGCGTCACTTCATCGAGCGCGCCGAACGGCTCGTCGAGGAGCAGCACCTGCGGCTCGCGCGCAAGGCAGCGGGCAAGTGCCGCGCGCTGCGCCATGCCGCCGGAAAGCGCTGCAGGGCGCAGTTTTCGCGCATGGGAAAGCCCAACTTCGCGGATCGCCTGGTCAACGCGGGCCGTAAGTTCGACGCGGGAAATCTTTGGCTGGCGCCTGAAGTCGAGGCCGAAGGCAACGTTCGCCTCAAGGTCGAGCCACGGCAGCAGCGCCGGGTTCTGGAACGCCATCGCCAGGCGCGGGTGAACGCCCGAGACGACGCGCCCTGCCGTCTGCACCTCGCCGGTGCTCGGCGGCTGGAGCCCGGCCAGCACGCGCAAGAGGCTCGACTTGCCGACGCCGCTCGATCCCAGGAGCGAGACGATCTCGCCCTCGGCGAGATCGAGACTGAAGCCGCTCAGCACCGGCTTGTCAGCGCCGTCATAGCGCAGGCCGATGTTGCGGGCGCTCAGCGCGGGAGTCTGCGGGACGACGCGGGCAACGTTCATGCGGCCTTCTGCCTCTCAAGCAGGGCCGCCTTGAGCTGCACCAGGCTCGGCGTGATGACCGGCACGAAGGCCGCCTCGCGCCAGCGGCGGGCGAACGCGCGGCCGGGGCCGGCGAGGTACGCCTTGCCCCCGGACGCCTGCAGTTCGAGCGACACCGCCTCAGCGACGATCTCGGCAAGCTCGATGCGAAGCTCGAACAGCGGAGCGGCATTGGCCTCGAACTCGCGAGAGCGCAGGCCGGCATACATCCGCGCCTCTGCCCTGGCGAGCTGCTGGCTCAACTGCGCGATCGGCTCGCCCAGCACGCTGCGGCCAGCGCCGGCGACCTTGCCGGCTTCGGCGAGCGCGCGGCGCGCAAGGCCGATCGACATGCCGCACTGGAGGCCCGCGAAGGCCGGACGAACCTTCGGCAGCCACTGGCCGGCATTGTCGGAGAGGATGCGGTCGCGGCCGATGCGCACACCGGTGATGGTGACGGCGGCCGTATCCGACGAGCACATGCCCATCAGCTGCAGGTCGTCGGAGCGAGAGAGTCCCTCGTCGTCATGCGACAGCGCAACCACCAGCGCCGGGCCGCCATCGGCCTGGTCGACCGCCGCCGCGACATGGAAGCCTTCGCGGCGAAGGTTCGTCACCCACGGCATCTTGCCGTCGAGGACGAGCTCGTCGCCTTCCCTGCGCGCCACGATCTGCAGCGGCTCGAGGCCGGCGAGGAACTTCATGGCGTTGGAAAGTCCCGTCGCGCCGGCGACGCGGCCGTCGAGAATTTCGGCAAGCTGCCGCTCCTCCAGCGTCCGGTTGGGGCTCTGCAGGAGATATTCGACATAGGTGCGCTGGCCCCAGAGGATGAAGGCCGCGGCCAGCGATTCCTCGGCAACGGCAGCAATGGTGGCGACGGCATCGACGATGTCGCCGCCCGCGCCGCCCTTGTTTGCCGGAACACCCGCGCGAACCAGCCCTGCCCCGGCGAGACGCGGCAGGATCTCGGCGGCGGGAACCGCACCGGTGTCAACGTCGCAGGCAACGCCTGCGAGCCACTCGACGAGATCGGCAGGAAGGTTCACGCGCGCGCTCATTCTGCTGCTGCCCGTGCTGCTTCCGGCTGCCAGCGATACGGCTCGAGCTGCTCGTTGAGCGGCGGCTGGCCGAGATTGTTGGCGAAGTTGCAGAGCGTCGCGAGGCTGACGCCGAGCACGACTTCCAGCGCCTGCTGGTCGGTGTAGCCGGCTGCCTTGAAGGTCGCGAGCGCATCGTCGGAGACGGCGCCGCGGGCGGCGATCACTTCCTCGGTGAAGCGGGCGACGGCGTTGAGGCGGGCATCCGGCACGGTCGTCTTGTTGCGCAGCGCCTCGACGATGGCCTCTTCAAGGTGGGCCTTCTTGTAGCCGATGGCGGTGTGTCCGGCGACGCAGAAGCCGCATCCGTGGGTCGCGGCAGCGGTAATCTGCACGGCCTCGCGCTCGGCGAGCGTCAGCGAGGCGCGGGCGTTGATGCCGCCGACGGTGAGGTAGGTTTCGAGCGCGACCGGAGCGTTGGCAAGCACGCGCAGGAGGTTCGGCAGGTAACCGTTGTTCTTCTGGGCTGTGGCAAGGCGTTCCTTCGCCTCGTCCGGAGCATCTTCAATGGTGCGCAGCGGCAAGCGGGACATTTATATCTCCTCGCGGGGTAAATTTTTCTAATGTCTGGCCAAATCTATCATCCGGACCGCAGGAAGCCCCGATCAAGGCCTCACAAATTCCCGCAGAATCTGAGAATGTTGTTCTGCCTGACCTTGCAGTAATGGAAACGGTTGCTGCCGCAAAAGCTTTGCGCAGTTGGCAACGTCCGAGTTTCAGGACAACATGGACTTGTGGAGGAAATTTCGCGGCGGAGGCGGCTCTTCGGCTGAGGATGTCGCCAAAATCCGCTTGAAATCGATTTCATTTTGCTCTTACAATCGATTTCATCAGTTCGCACTAAGGGAGGAACCTGTGAAGAAACTGACCCTGCTCGCACTCGCCGGCGTAGCCGCCGCTGCGATCTCTGCCTCATCCGTATCCGCTGCAGACTACAAGATCGGCCTCTCCAACGGTTGGGTCGGTTCCGAGTGGCGCACCCAGATGATCGAGGAAGCCCAGGCCGCCGCCGCTGCCTGGAAGGAACGTGGCCACAATGTCGAGGTCGTGGTGCAGAGCGCCAATGTCGACGTGCCGGGCCAGATCGCCCACGTCCGCAACTTCATCAATGAAGGCGTCGACGCGATCATCATCAACCCGAACAGCCCGACCGCCTTCGACCCGGTCTTCGCACAGGCCAAGGAAGCCGGCATCCTGGTGATCTCCACCGACGCCGAGGTCTCCTCCCCGGATGCGATCTATGTCGGCATCGACCAGACGGCCTGGGGCGCAGCTGGCGCCGAATGGCTCGCCAAGACCCTGAATGGCAAGGGCAACGTCGTCGCCATCAACGGCGTCGCCGGCCACCCGGCCAACGAGATGCGCGTCGCCGGCTACCGTTCGGTGTTCGAGAAGTATCCGGACATCAAGGTCGTCAACGAGGTCAACGCGAACTGGGATCAGGCGCAGGGCCAGCAGGCCATGCAGAATCTCCTCGCCACCAACCCGGACATCAACGGCGTTTGGGTTCAGGACGGCATGGCCGCCGGCGCCTGGAAGTCGATCATGGATGCGGGCAAGGCCGGCGACATCGCGGCGACCGGCGAAATCCGCAAGGACTTCATCGACCTCTGGACCTCCGAGAAGCTGAACTCCGGCGCGTCCGTGAACCCGCCCGGCGTGATGGCCTCGGCGCTCAACGTCGCCGTCTTCATGCTTGAAGGCCGCGAGCTCAAGGAGCCGGCAACGGCTGGCCAGTACGGCAACGCCATGTACCTGCCGATTCCGTTCATCGACTCGAGCAACCTCGCCGAGGCTGCAAAGCAGGTCGAGGGCAAGCCGGGCTACTACTCCTTCACCAGCGCCCTCTCGATCGAAGAGGCCGAGGCGCTGTTCAAGTAAACCATCCTGACGAGCCGGAAGCGGGGTCCCCCCGCTTCCGCAACAGGGCAGGAGTTTTCCGACATGGCAAAGCTGAAGATCAGCGGCGTAAGCAAGGCTTACGGCGCAACGGTGGCGCTCAGCCGCGGCGACCTCGAGCTTGAAGCTGGCGAGGTGCACGTCCTCATCGGCTCGAACGGATCCGGCAAGAGCACGCTCTGCAAGATCGTCGCCGGCTCGGTGCGGCCCGACAAGGGCGAGGTGCTGCTCGACGGCAAGCCCGTCACCATGAGCGGTCCGCGCGCTTCCAAGGCGCTCGGCATCGGCATCTTCTACCAGGAACTCAGCCTCGCCGCGCGGCGCACGGTCGAGGAGAACATCTGCCTGCCCGACCTGCCGATGAAGGGCCCCTTCATCGACCGCAAGGCTTTGTCCGAGCGCGCACGGCGCTACATCGAACTGTTTGACGGCGTCACTGGCGAAGGCTTTGCGCCGGACCTCACCGTCGACGTACTGCGCGCCGACCAGCGCCAGCTGGTCGAGATCATGAAGACGCTCGCGAGCGAAGCGCAGATCCTGATCTTCGACGAGCCGACGTCCGCGCTCGACCGCGCCCAGGTCGACCGCTTCTTCGAAATCCTGCGCCGCCTCAAGAGCGAAGGCCGCGCCATCGTCTTCATCTCGCACCGCATGGACGAGATCTTTGCTCTCGGCGACCGCGTCACCGTGTTGCGCGACGGCGCCACCGTCGGCACCTCCCGCATTGCCGACACCAACGCGCAGGAAGTCGTGCGCATGATGGTGGGCGAGGAACCGACGCTTGCCGAACATGCCGACGCCGCGCCGCAGGCGACAGGGCCGGTCGCGCTGAAGCTTTCCTCCCTCTCCGGCATCGGTTTTTCCGATGTCAGCTTCGAGGTGCGCCAAGGCGAGATCCTTGGCCTCGGCGGGCTCCACGGCCAGGGCCAGTCGTCGGTGCTGCGCGCGCTGTTTGGCGCGGGCTCGGTCGCGACCGGCGATGTAACGCTGGACGGCGGCGCCTACCACCCGCACGATCCGCGCGCGGCGATCCGCGCGGGCCTCGCCTATGTCTCCGGCGACCGCGGCCGCGATGGCGTCATCCAGGGCCGGCCGATCCTCGAAAACCTCACGCCGATCCATTTCCTGCGCAACCGGCTCGCGCTCGCCAGCCCATCCGTGCTGAAGGCAAAGGCGACGCCCGCCGTCGAAGCGCTGAAGACGAAGTTCGCCAGCTTCTCGCATCCCATCGGATCGCTCTCCGGCGGCAACCAGCAGAAGATCGTCATCGCCCGCTGGCTGATCGACCGGCCGAAGGTGCTGCTGCTCGACGATCCGACCAAGGGCATCGACCTTGCCGCCAAGAGCGATCTGTTCGCGCTGGTGCGCCGGCTTGCCGCCGAGGGCATGGCCATTGTGCTCTATTCGTCGGAGGACGCGGAGCTGCTGGCCAACTCCGACCGCATCCTCGTCTTTAATGGCGGCCGCATCACCCGCGAGCTCACCGGCGCCGAGCGCACGCGCTTCAACCTCTACGAAGCAGCCTACGAGGCCGCGTGATGAGGAACTTTTCTTCTTGCAAATCGGGCCGCTTGGCACCCCCACCCCTTACCCCTCCCCACAAGGGGGAGGGGGAACTTGCAAGGCTTGCGCTCAAACAGGTGCAAACTGCGACTTCAGCGCCAACTGCGCTGCGCGCGGATGGGCTTGAACTCGGCCTCCCGCGTCGAGGGCTGTCGTCTCAACGATCGAGGCGCGCGGACATCTCAGAATCCCCCTCCCCCTTGTGGGGAGGGGTAAGGGGTGGGGGTGCTGTGCCGGCCTCCGCGACCCGCGTGAAGGACCGCCTGTCACGTCCAAATCCACCGATCCCCTCCCCGTCACAGGAGAAGGCATGATGGTTGATGCTGTTGCCAAGCCGCCGCGCCAGCCCGGCGCGCTGAAGCGGTTCATCGAGCGATATCCGTTCGTACCGGCGCTGGTGATCATGCTGGTGCTGCTGGCGCTCAACGGAATCTGGCAGCCGCGCAGCGTCAGCCTCGTTGGCATCACCGGCCTCATCAAGACCTACATGGCGCTGATGCTGCTCGCCGTCGCCCAGACCTATGTCGTCTATGCCGGCGACATCGACCTGTCGGCCGGCGCGATCGTCTCGCTGGTCAACGTCGTCATCGTCGCCATCATGGCGGCGATGGGCGACAGCGGCGCATCGGTCTTCACCGCAATGGCCGCGGGGCTCGCGGTCGGGCTCGCCTGTGGCATCGTCAACGGGCTGGTCGTCGCCGCCTTCCGCCTGCAGGCGATCGTCGCCACCTTCGCGACCTCGATCTTCTTCACCGGCCTTGCGCTGTGGGTGATGCCGGTCGCGGGCACTCCCGCCCCGGCCACTTTCTGGCGCACCTATGGCGGGCGCATCCTCGAAATCCCGTTCGTGTTCTGGGCAGCGATCGTGCTCGCCGTGATCCTCTATGTCCTGTCGCGCACCCGCCATTCGCTGCAGCTGCTGGCCGTGGGCGATGACGCGCAGGGCGCCTACCAGAGCGGCCTGCGGGTGACGGCGATCCGCATCCGTGGCTATGCCTTTTGCGGCCTGTTCGCGGCGCTCGCAGCCTTCTGCATCACCGGCGATACCGCCAGCGGCGATCCGCTCGTCGGCGGCAAGATGACCCTTTATTCGGTCGCGGCCGTTGTGCTCGGCGGCACCGCGCTTGCGGGCGGCTATGGCACCGTCGTCGGCTCCGTCTTCGGCGCGCTCATCATCGGCCTCATCAATTCGCTGGTCTACTTCGTCGGCACGCCGTCCGAATGGCAGAACCTGGTGCAGGGCCTCGCCATCCTTGTCGCGCTGGTTGCGGGCATCCTGATCGGCCGGAGGGCGCGCGCATGACCCAGGTCCCGGAAATGCTCAAGAACCCCATTTTCGTCGCGCTGGCGCTGATCGTCCTGCTGCTCTTCGCCGGCGAGATGCTGTCGCCGGGCTTTGCCTCGCCGACGCAGATCATGCGCCTTTTGATCGTCGCGGCCCTGCTCGGCATCGTCGCGGCCGGCCAGAACCTCGTCATCCTCGGCGGGCGCGAAGGCATCGACCTTTCGGTCGGCGGCGTCGTTTCGCTGGCGGCGATCATCGCCGGCAATCTGATGGACGGCCAGAACGCGGGCATCCCGCTCGCCATCCTCGGCTGCATCGCCGCCGGCGCCATCATCGGCCTCATCAACGGCGTCGGCGTCACGCTGATGCGCATTCCCCCGCTCGTCATGACGCTCGGCATGCTCGGCGTGCTGCAGGGCCTGCTGGTCGTCATCCGCCAGGGCATCCCGTCGGGCCGCGCGGCGCCGGGCCTGTCGCAGTTCGTCACCAAGCCGATCCTGCTCGGCCTTCCCGGCATCATCTGGCTGTGGGTGCTGATCGGCCTGTTCCTCGCCTTCCTTCTGTCGCGCACCGTCTACGGCCATCGCATCTATGCGATCGGGTCCAACGAACAGGCGGCGCGCATGGCGGGCGTGCCGGTCGCCGCGATCCGCATCTCGCTGTTTGCGCTGTCGGGCGTCTTTGCTTCCATCGCAGGCATCTGCCTGATCGGCTATTCGGGTTCGTCCTTCGCCAATGTCGGTGAGCAGTACATGCTCCCGTCGATCATCGCGGTCGTGTTCGGCGGCACGTTGCTTGCCGGCGGCAAGGGCGGCTACACCGGCACCATGGCGGGTGCGATGATGCTGACCGTGCTGCAGGGCATCCTAACCACCGTCAACATCGACGAATCCGGCCGCCAGATGATCTTTGGCGCAACGCTCCTGTTGCTGATGCTGTTCTACGGCCGCGGGAAGGCCATGCGCGCATGAGCGGTCGCAGGCCCAAGATCAAGGACATCGCCGAGAAGGTGGGCGTGTCGCCCGCCACCGTCTCGCGCGCGCTTTCGGGCAGCGGGCTCGTCGCCGAGCCGACGCTGAGCCGGATCCGCGAAACGGCACGGGCAATGAACTACCGGCCGAACGTCAGCGCGCGCAATCTGCGCACCCAGCGCTCGATGTCGGTGCTGATGGTCGTGCGCGACATCGGCAACCCGTTCTATCTGGAGGTCATGAAGGGCGTCGAGGAGGCGGCGAGTGCCGCCGGCTATGCGGTGCTGATGGGCAATACCCAGAACGATCGCCGCCGCGAGATGGAGTATTTCGACATGCTCCGCGACGGCCATGCGGACGGCATGATCCTGATGACCGGCAAGCTGCCACCAAAACTAGAGGCCGAGCGCGAGGCGCTGCCGCTGGTGGTCGCTCTCGAAACCATCGAAGGCTATGGCCTGCCGCATGTGCAGGTCGACAATTTCCGCGCCGCGCGCGAGGCGGTCGAGCACCTGATCGGCCTTGGCCACACCCGCATCGCCCACCTCACCGGCCCGCTGCCGGAGGTGATGGCGACGCTGCGCCGCGACGGCTGGCGCGCGGCTATGGAGGCGGCGAACCTGCCGATCCTGCCGGGCTACGAGCAGCGCGGCGACTACCTGCTCGCAACCGGGCACGAACTCGGCGCGAAACTCTGCGACCTGCCCGAGCCGCCGACGGCGATCTTCTGCGCCAATGACGAGATGGCGTTCGGCGTCATCCACGAGCTTCGCCGCCGTGGGCTCGACGTGCCGGGCGACGTCTCTGTGGTCGGCTTCGACGACATTTATCTGAGCAAGGCGCTGTTCCCGCCGCTGACGACGGTGAGCCAGCCGCGCGCCGACATCGGCCGCAAGGCAATGTCGCTGCTGCTCGACGTGATGGGCGAGGCCGAGCTTTCGCCCGAGCCCATCGTGATGCCTACCACGCTGAAAATTCGCGGGACCACCGGTCCCGTCCGCATGACCTGAGGGAGAGTTATTTCATGGCTGAGATCAGAGACAGACTGCGCGTCGGCTTCGTCGGCTCGGGCTTCATCGCCCACTTCCACCTGAAGTCGATGGTGGGCGTGCGCAATGTCGATGTCACCGGCGTCTACAGCCGCAGCGCCGAGAAGCGCCAGAAGTTCGCCGATGCCGTTGCAGAGCTCGGCCTTGGCACCTGCCGCACTCATGAGACGCTGGAATCGCTGCTGACCGCCGACGATGTCGACGCGATCTGGATCCTGTCGCCGAACGACACCCGCCTCGGCGTTATGCGCGAACTGCACCGCCTCAAGAAGGACGGCCGCAGCCAAGTCTTCGCTGTTGCCTGCGAAAAGCCGCTCGCCCGCACGGTTGCCGAAGCACGCGAGATGGTTCGCCTCGTCGATGATGCCGGGCTCAACCACGGCTATCTCGAAAACCAGGTGTTCTGCACGCCCGTCCTGCGCGGCAAGGAGATCATCTGGCGCCGAGCAGCCTCGACCACCGGCCGCCCGTATCTCGCCCGCGCCGCGGAAGAACACTCCGGCCCGCACGAGCCGTGGTTCTGGCAGGGCGACAAGCAGGGCGGCGGCGTTCTGTCCGACATGATGTGCCACTCGGTCGAGGTCGCGCGTCACCTGCTGACCGCGCCGGGCGCAAAGCGCAACTCGCTGAAGGTCAAGGCCGTCAACGGCACGGTGGCGAACCTCAAGTGGACGCGGCCGTTCTATGCCGACCAGCTCAAGAGCCGGTTCGGCGCGGAGGTCGACTACCGCAATCGTCCGTCGGAGGATTTCGCACGGGGCACGGTGGAGCTCGAGGACGAGGACGGCAACGAGCTGATGATCGAGGCGACGACCTCGTGGGCTTATGTCGGCGCGGGCCTGCGTATCCAGCTCGAACTGCTCGGGCCGGAATATGCGATGGAGTTCAACTCGCTTTCAACCGGCCTCAAGGTGTTCATGTCGCGCGCCGTGACCGGCGCCGAGGGCGAAGACCTGGTCGAGAAGCAGAATGCCGAGCAGGGTCTGATGCCGGTGCTCGAGGACGAGGCCGGCGTCTACGGCTACACCGACGAGAACCGCCACATGGTCGAGTGCTTCCGCAAGGGCGAAACGCCGCTCGAGACGTTCCATGACGGTCTGGCGGTCGTCGAGATCCTGATGGGCCTCTATATGTCTTCGGAGCTTGGCCGCACCGTCCGCTTCCCGGAACCGGAGCTGGAGAACTATGTCCCTGTCGTCGCACGTGCGCGCTGAGGCGCAGAGCCCGCGCGACCTGCTCTCCGACGAGATGCGCCGGCAGAACGCCGACGCTCTCGCCAGTCTCGACACCAACCGCGAACGCGCTGCGGAAATCGCAGCGCGCCTGCGGCAGTCGGGCCGGCTGCTTCTCCTCGGCATGGGCGCCTCGCACTGGGCAAACCGCATGGCGGTGGCTTTCTACCGCGCGGCCGGCATCGATGCGCATGCCGAACCGATCTCGGAAGACTTGCGCCAGCCGGAAACGCCGTTCGAGCGCGTGGTGATGCTGACCTCCCAGTCCGGTAATTCCGGCGAGGTCCGCCTCTGGCTTAACCGCAACCCTGATCGTGCCGATGTCTTCGGCCTGACGCTACAGGCCGACAGCGTGCTCGGGTCCTCGGTACCGTCGCTGATCGGCGTCGGTCCGCGCGAGATCCCGTTCGCGGCGACGCGCAGTATCGTCATCACGCTCGCGCTGCATGCAGCCGTACTGGAGGCGCTTGGTACCGACATTTCGGATCTGCGGACCCTCTGGGCGCAGCCGTTCACGCATCCCGATCTGCCTCAGGCAGCCGTTTCGGCGCTGTCCGGCTGCTCGTCGCTGTTCCTGGCAACGCGCGGCCAGTGCGTGCCAGCGCTCGAATGCTGCGCGCTGACCTACATGGAGCTTGCCCGCACGCCTGCGATCGCGCTCGAGCTCGGACAGCTGATCCACGGGCCGCAGGAGGCTCTCGGTCCCTCCACCGCGCTTCTGCTCGTCCGTCCCGCCGGTCCTGACGCCATGAACATCACGCGCTTCGCCTGGCAGGCGCGCTCGTGGGGCGTGCCGCTCGTCATGTTCGACATCGGCAATGACATGCCGGACGTCGAAGGCGCTGCCATCGTCCGCCTGCCGCAGGCCGAGGGACTTGCCGCTATCGCGCGGGTCCTGCCGGCGGTGCAGGCGCTCGTCATCGACGCGGCGGCGCGACGTGTGCCCGACATGGGCGTGCCGCAGCGCTCCTCGAAAGTAACGGACGGCGAAGGATGACCGCGCCCATCCTCGTCCTCGGCAATGTGAATGTCGACCTCGTCCTCGGCCCGGTCGATGGCTGGCCGGCCATCGGTACCGAGATCGAGGTCGAGCGCGCCGAAATGCGCGCCGGCGGTTCTGCCGGCAATACCGCTCTGGCGCTCTCGGGCCTCGACGAGCCGCACCTGCTCGTCGCCTCTACCGGCGACGACCCGAACGGCATCTGGCTGCGTGGCGAGTTCGACGCGCGCTTCAGCGACTGGATCGTCGATCCCGGCATGACGACGACGACGGTCGGCATCGTCCATACCGGCGGCGATCGGGCCTTCTTCACGACGCCCGGCCATCTGCAGCGGGCGGCACCCGAACCTCTGCTTGAGCGGATCGACCGTGCCCCGCGCGAGGGTGCCGTTGCCATCCTCTCCGGCAACCTGCTGATGCCGCGCATCCGCAATGCGACGAGCCGTATCCTTGCTGAACTGCGGGCGCGCGGATGGCAGACTGCGATTGATCCCGGCTGGCCGCCGCAGGGCTGGACCGAAAAATTCCGGCAGACATTCGTCGAATGGCTCGGCCTTGCCGACCACATCCTGCTCAACGAGGAGGAGGTTTCAGGCTTCGGCGGCGCCGACGCCATACTCGGCCTGCTGCCATCCGCCTCAACTCTGGTGGTCAAGCGCGGGCCGGAAGGCGCGGTCGCGTGGCGCAATGGCGAAGAAATCAGGGTTGCCGCTCCGAAGGTCGAGGTAATCGACACCGTCGGCGCCGGCGACACTTTCAATGCCGCCTATCTCGCCCGGCATGTGGCCGGCGCTTCGCTGGAAGAAGCCTTGCGCCACGGCGTCGAGGTGGCATCCTTCGCCGTGTCCACCTTCCCGCGCAGCTACGGTCCGGCTCAGAAGTAGCCGGCGATCTGCTCGAACAGGAAGCGGGCCGAGACCAGCAACAGGAAGCAGCCGAAGGCAACCTCCAGCTTCCGCTTCGGCAGCGCGTGCGCAATCTTCACGCCGATCGGCGCGGTCATGACGCTGGTCGGCGTGATCAGCAGCACGCCCACCAGCGACACGAAGCCGAGCGCGAACGGCGGCTGGATCATCGCGACGTTCGGAAACTCGGCCGCACGCGGCCATCCGGCCAGAATGTAGCCCAGTGCGCCCGGAATCGAGATCAGCACGCCGAGGCCGGAAGAGGTCGACACCGCCTGGTGGATCGGCCGGCCATAGAAGGTCATGAACAGGCTCGAAAGCTGCCCGCCGCCGATGCCCATCAGCGACGAAAGCACGCCGATCAGCACACCGTAGAGGCGCATCACCAGCTTGCCGGGCATGGTGTCGGAGATCTTCCAACTGTCCTTGCCGAACTGGAGCCTGAGCGCCGAGACACCGGCAACGACGATAAACACCGCCTTGAAGAGGTCCGCCGGCGCGTAGCGGGCAATCACGCCGCCCGCGACAACGCCCAGCACCACCGGCACCGCCCAGACGCGGATGATCGACAGGTCCACCGTGCCGCGCTTGTGGTGCGCCGTGAACGAGCGGATCGAGGTGGGGATGATGATCGCAAGCGAGCTGCCGACCGCGAGCGGCATGCGGATTTCGTCCGGGACCTCGAGCACGCGGAAAAGCTCGTAGAGCACCGGCACGATCACTGCGCCACCGCCCACGCCGAAGACGCCGGCGAGAATGCCGGTCACCGCGCCTGCCGCCAGCAGGCCCACGATGATGACGATGATCTCGGTCAGGTTCACGTCCAACATGCTGGCTCGCTCGTCCCTACTCGCAAAGAAATGGCGCCGAACGGCGCTTCTGCGACCGCACTAGCACGGGCAGCGGTTGCCGCAAATGGCAGCGACGCGATAGGCCGAACCGGAACCGGCGGATTTTCGAGCTAAGGATCAGCGGCGCTTAGCGCGCACGCGCGCCTGCTGCAGGCGCCGGCAGTGCAGACATTCGAGCGTCGCAAGGCCCAAGGCGAGGCCAAGATTGTAGGCAACCAGCCACGATGCGGCCTGGAACAGCGCGTCAGCCACGGAGGAAGAGGAGATAATCGCGAAAGCAATGACTGCAAGACCGGCGACGAACCAGACGGCGACCGGCCAGCGCATCGCCAGCACCATGCCGATCATGCCCGTCGCCAGAGCTGCCATCATCTGCACCGTCTCCTGCTCGTCCCCACGAGCCTAGGTATGAGCACCTTAATGCAGCGTTAGAGACTTCGTTCGAACCTGCCGCATCCCCGGCTTATGCACGGGAACCCGTTTCCGCGCACTGGAGACACTGGAAGCTACAGTATTGCTGGACGCTTGTCTCCTGCCTCCTCAAGTAACAGCTCCGCCATGCCCAATCCGCTTCAATAATACTTGCTTTCATTCTAATTTTCTAAACAATTACTCCTATGGGGGATAGGGGAGCCTGGGCGATGGGAACCAGTTTCGGCAGTACCTGGACGCCTTATGTGGTTGGCGAAGCGGCACCGCCGTTTCCCGCGCACAGTCGGCAGCCAGCTAGAGAGACCGATCTTCGCCACCTCGTTGAACTGCTGCGACGGCACGCGCGGCTGCTCATCCTGACGACCGCCTTCTGCATCGCAGCCGCCGCCGTCATCGTCCTCCTGCTGCCGCCGATCTACACGTCCACCACGCTCGTCCTGTTCGATCCGAGCCGGAAGAACCTTCTCGACACGGCCGGCCCGGCTAGTAGTGGCTCGGCGGACAGCGCCCGCATCGACAGCGAGGTCGAGATCATCCGCTCCGACGAGATTCTTCTTGCCGTTAGCGCCGGGGAAAACCTCTCCACCGATCCGGAATACGGCGCTGCTCCTTCGCTCTCCGACACAATCAGCCGCATCCTGCCCCTGCCCTTCCTGCAGCCACCGAGCGCAGAAGAAGCAGGGATGAAGGCGCTGGAGCGGCTGCGGAAAAACATCTCCGTACAGCGGCGCGGCTCCACCCATGTCATCGCCATCAGTGCGCGCTCGAGCGATCCGGCGCGGGCGGCGGAACTCGCCAACGTTGTGGCCGAAACCTACATCGCCCGCCAGCTTGAGCGGAAGGTGGAAGCAACCCTCGCCGGCCGCGACAAGATCGAAAGCCAGCTCACGGACGCGCGCGCGGCGGTCGTGGCCGCCGAGACGGCCTTCCGCAACTACCTCGTCGATAACATAGACGAGGTCATCACCGCGACGGGCAACAGCGACGTCGAGCAATTGCACGCCGAGCTCGACACGCTGCTCGGCCAGTCGAATACGACTCGTCTGCGCATGGACCGGCTGCAGGCCCAGCTTGCCCGCTCCGACTGGACGGGCCTTGCCCGGACGCTGCAGGCGCCCGAGGCGATGGAACTCGAAAAGCAGCGGATCGAACTGATGCTACGGCTCGGCCGCACCGATCTCGGCATGCCGGCGGATGCGGCGAC
Source organism: Aminobacter sp. J44 (assembly GCF_007829415.1). NCBI lineage: Bacteria > Pseudomonadati > Pseudomonadota > Alphaproteobacteria > Hyphomicrobiales > Phyllobacteriaceae > Aminobacter > Aminobacter sp. J44. The sequence goes on from NZ_VLJG01000018.1 coordinate 18,925, forward strand.
CCACGAAAGCCTGTCGGCGGTCGAGAGCGCGCTGACGAGCGTCGCGCATGAGGAGTTCTCGCGGCTGCGGTCGACGCTCGTGCGCACCAACAGCGTGATTGCCGAGCGCCGGCAGCAGCTCTCGATCAAGGTGCTCGAAGGGCACCTGCCGCCGGAAATCCTCGCACCGTTCTACGGATTGCAGCAGTCGGCGCAGGTGGCCGCTTCGAGCTATGAGGCATTGCTTTCCCGCCTCCGGGCGCTTGAAACCGAGGCGTCGATCCAGATGTCGGACAGCCGCGTCGTCTCGACCGCCTTCCCCGCCGCGCGGCCGGTATTTCCGAACAAGCCGCTGATCCTGTCCCTCGCGGGCATTGGCGGGCTCGGACTTGGCATTGCCCTCGCCTTCCTGTTCGAGAACTATTTTGGCGGCTTCACCGACGCCCGCCAGGTCGAGGCGGTGCTGCGCCGGCGCGTTGCCGCGGTCCTGCCGCCCGCCCTGCGTGGATCCGGCTCCGTCGCTGATGCCGTGGTCGAGGCGCCGCTGTCGACCTATTCGGAAGCGGTGCGGAAGATGCGCGCCATTCTCGATGCGTCGCTGCAACGGGCGCTGTCGCAGGCGGGCGCCGAGCGCGGGCAGGTCATCGTCGTCTCCTCGGCGCTTCCCGGCGAAGGCAAGACGACGCTCGCCCTTTCGCTCGCGCGCACCTACGCGCTCTCCGGCCGCAACGTGCTCATCATCGACTGTGACATGCGCAAGCCGAGCCTCCACCATCATCTGGCCGTGGATGCTTCGACCGGCCTGATCGACATCCTCCTCCGCAGCGCGCCCAATCGCAATCTGTCCGGCATCCTCGTTCGCGACCCGATCTCGCCCGCCGTGTCCATCGTCGGCGCGCGGCGGGCGGACCTGCCGACCGATCAACTTGTCGCGAGCGAAGCCTTCCGCCAGATCATCGCCTCGGCGCGGCGCAACTTCGACTACGTTATCCTCGACACGCCGCCCCTGGAGCCGCTCGTCGATGGCCTTTACCTCTGCCAGCACGCCGACGCGGTCGTCTTCGTCATCCGCTGGGCGCGCACCCCGCAGCAGGTTGTGGCCAGCGCGCTGGAGCGGATCGCGGAACTCGTCCCGCCGGGCGCCGCAACGCTGCTGGCGCTGACGCAAAAAGACGGCACCGCCTCGCCTCCGTCGCGGAAGGCACGCCGTGCCCTCGCGGCGTACGAGGCATGAAAACTACTTGTGCTGCAGGATGTTGATGAGCCGCCCGAACGGATCGCGGACATAGAAGCGCCGCACGCCCCAGGGCTCGTCGGCCGGCCCGTATTCGATCGCGATGCCGGCCCGCGTCACCCGCGTCAGCATCCCGTCAACGTCATCGACCTCGACGGAAAGATCCGGCAACGGCGTTCCGGAGCCGCCCTCGCTCAGGAAGCTGACCTGCGGCCTTGCCTCCACCGCAGGAGCAGCGAAGGTGACGATCCAGCCGTGATCCATGGCGAACTCAAGGCCGAGCACATTGCCATAGAAGGCGCGTGCGGCTGCCGGGTCCGGCGTGGCGATGTTTGCAACAATCCGCTTGACGAGCATCGTCTTCTCCTCACATTGGTCAGGGTCTGCCACGCGGCAAGCGGTCCGGCCGCGTGTCCGCATAGCGACATAAAAGTGACACTGCGGCGCCGCGGTGACAGACTGTTTCCGAATTTGTGCTCTATTGCCCCGGATTTGCCGCATCACGCGTCCATGCGGGCCCGGGTGACATTGTTGGCAAAGGACAGGCACTGATGGTGCCACTCAGGCAACCGAGGAGAAAGAGCAAGGATGATGCGGACGAAAGTTAAGCTGCTTGCGGCAGCGCTTCTTTCTGTCGGTCTTTCCACTGGCATTGCGCAAGCCGCAAGCTGCGGAAATGACGGCAGCGGCTTCAACGCGTGGAAGAAGGACTTCCTGGCACAGGCGCAGGCACGCGGCTTCGGCCAGCGCGCGCTGAACGCGCTCGAAGGCACGAAGTACAACACCGCGACGATCAAGGCCGATCGCGGCCAGAAGAGCTTCAAGCTTTCGCTCAACCAGTTCATGGAAAAGCGCGGTGCCCCGACCATCGTCCGCAAGGGCAAGCAGCTGAAGCAGGCGAACGCGCAGCTCTTCAACCAGATCGAGCGCCAGTATGGCGTGCCGTCGGGCGTGCTGCTGGCGATCTGGGGCATGGAAACCGGCTTCGGCAGCTTCCTCGGCAACCAGAACATCGTCTCCGCCGTTGCCACGCTTGCCTATGACTGCCGCCGCAGCGAATTCTTCACCCGCCAGCTGAACGCCGCCCTCACTCTCGTCGACCGTGGTCACCTGCGCGCCGACGCGATCGGTGCCGCGCATGGCGAAATCGGCCAGACGCAGTTCCTGCCCGAGAACGTCGTCAAGTTCGGCGTCGATGGCGACGGCGACGGCCGCATCGACCTGATCGGCTCGCGCGCCGACGCGCTGGCCTCCACCGCCAACTTCCTGCGCGGCCACGGCTGGCGCCCCGGCGCCGGCTACCAGGAAGGCGAACCCAACTTCGCCGCCATCAAGGGCTGGAACGACGCCGGCGTCTACCAGAAGGCAATCGCCATCATGGCCCGCGACATCGACGGCAAGTAAGCCGCCGGCATCCGGACCAATCCCCGGGGCCCCCAAGGGGCTCCAGCAGACAACGACAAGCCCGGTTGCCAGCGCAACCGGGCTTTTTCGTTTCCTGGATCCTGCGGGGACGAACTTTCAAGGTAGGGAAGCGAGTTCGCGGACCACAGCTCCAGACGCCCCCTCCACCGCCTTCGCATGGTCCCCTCCCCCACACGTGGGGAGGATCCCGGGTCCGTCGCGCCACCTCTGTTCCGCCGCGACAACTTGACCGTTCAGGCATGGATGGCCGGGTCAAGCCCGGCCATGACGAAGGGGGAAGCGGGAGCGACTAGACGTGTGGCGTTGCGCGTCGCGGCCCTTGTCTTGTTGTCGGCAAGGTCGGGCGCGTCACGTCACGGCGTGTTTGCAACGAAATCCGCGATAAAGCGGCTTCGCAGCGTCTGCGTCTCGCCAGGAAAGAACGAGCACAACATCAAAACCTCGTCATGGCCGGGCTTGACCCGGCCATCCATGCCGGAATGCCGACGATGGAACGCAACCCAAAAAATACAGGCGCCGACCGAGGATCCTCCCCCGTTTACGGGGGAGGTGGCGCCGAAGGCGACGGAGGGGGCTCGTGGAGCGCCGCGCATAAAACTTTGAGCGCGATCAGCCCACGACATCCCGGCCTTTCGCCTACGACCTCGCAGCGACGGCGAAGCTCGGTTGCGAAAATAGCGCCTCGTGTCGGGCAGGAACCTCGGCCTGCCCGCCCGCAAAACCGAAGGGCCACCGCATCCGTTAAGATGCGGGGCCCTTTAAAATTCAGCTCATTTCAGCCGGTGTGACAGGAGCGGCGGCGGCCGAAGTGCCGCCGCACCGCCGCCGGAACGGCTTACCCCTTGCGGCGGCGGGCAGCGAGCGTGCGCAGGCGCAGCGCGTTGAGGCGGATGAAGCCCTCTGCGTCCTTCTGGTCATAGGCGCCGCGGTCGTCCTCGAAGGTGACCAGCGCGTCCGAGTACAGCGACTTCGGCGAACGGCGGCCGGTGACGATGACGTTGCCCTTGTAGAGCTTGAGGCGAACCTCGCCCTCGACGTCTTCCTGGCTCTTGTCGATCAGCGCCTGCAGCATCTCGCGCTCCGGCGAGAACCAGAAGCCGTTGTAGATCAGCTCCGCATAGCGCGGCATCAGCTCGTCCTTGAGGTGAGCGGCGCCGCGGTCGAGCGTGATCGACTCGATCGCGCGGTGTGCCTGCAGCAGGATGGTGCCGCCCGGGGTCTCGTAGACGCCGCGCGACTTCATGCCGACGAAGCGGTTCTCGACGAGGTCGAGGCGGCCGATGCCGTTGTCGCGGCCGAGGTCGTTGAGCGCCTTGAACAGGGTCGCCGGCGACATCTCCTGGCCGTTCAGCGCGACCGGGTCACCCTTCTTGAAGGTGATGGTGATTTCCGTCGGCTTGTCGGGCGCGTCCATCGGCGAGATGGTACGCATGTGGACGTATTCCGGCGGCTCCTGCCACGGATCCTCGAGCACCTTGCCCTCGGAGGACGAGTGCAAGAGGTTAGCGTCGACGGAGAACGGCGCCTCGCCCTTCTTGTCCTTGGCAACCGGGATCTGGTGCTGCTCGGCGAAGTTGATCAGGTCGGTGCGCGACTTGAAGGTCCAGTCACGCCACGGTGCAATCACCTTGATGTCCGGGTTCAGCGAGTAGGCAGACAGCTCGAAGCGGACCTGGTCGTTGCCCTTGCCGGTCGCGCCGTGGGCGATGGCGTCGGCGCCGGTCTCCTCGGCGATCTCGACGAGGCGCTTGGAGATCAGCGGGCGCGCGATCGAAGTGCCGAGCAGGTAGAGGCCCTCATACTGCGCGTTGGCGCGGAACATCGGGAACACGAAGTTCGAGATGAACTCCTCGCGTACGTCCTCGATGTAGATTTCCTTGATGCCGAGCATCTCGGCCTTCTTGCGCGCCGGCTCCAGCTCTTCGCCCTGGCCGAGGTCAGCGGTGAAGGTCACGACCTCCGCACCAACTTCGGTCTGCAGCCACTTCAGGATGATCGAGGTGTCGAGGCCGCCGGAATAGGCCAGCACCACCTTCTTGACGTCTTTCCACTTGGACATGTCGCACCCGGTTCGTTCGCGGGACGATCATCCCGCCTGTAGGTTCGCGGCACTTTTAGCAGGAATGCGCTTTCGGGCAAGGCGACATCATAACAACGTGAGGTCCTGCGATCTTGTTGCCTTACTTGCCGGCGATAAAGTCGCGCTAACTGATTCCCTGCTGACGGAGACTTCCTTGCCGGTTCTGACCACCGACGGGCCGCGACGGCTCATTGTCCTCGCGATGCTGGCGTGCTCGATGCTCCCGACGGCCGCCGCCGCGAAGGGACCCGAGCGTTGGGTCGCCGAAAGGGATTCGCGCCGCGCCTCGCTGCCGGTCGGCAACCACCCGGCAATCGAGAGCGGCGAGCTTTCCTGCGAGGAATTCGAGTGGACGCTGACGCTCCAGCTTCGCGAGGCCGCGCTTCCCGGCGAGGGGAAGGCGGAGCTGCGCGTCGACGGCAATGCCCATCCGGTGAAAGCCGACATAAAGGACACGGCGGTCACGCTCGCCATCACCCGCGACCTGCTCGAACCGCTGATGGCCGGACAGCGTCTCGAGATCGACTTCTCCGGGCTGCTCGAGGACACGCTGGGCGATATCACGGTACCGCTGCGCGGCTCGCGTCAGGCGGTCCGCGCCGTCGAGGCCGCGTGCGCAAAGCGCGACATGTCAGCCTATGAGGAAGTGAAGTTCTCCGCCGACCGGAAAAGCGTCGAGCTGGTGCAGGAGCTGCGCGCGAAGGACATTCACGACTTCACCTACGCGACCACAGCGAAACCGAAGATCGAGGCGGCGAGCATCAGTCTCGGCGAACAGCGGCGGCTCGTCTTCACGCGGCTTTGCGGCTCGTGGTGGTATTACGGCTCCTCAGGCTGCAACATCACCGCTTTCGCGGAATTCCCGGCGGAGCAGAAGGAAGAGACCAGCCAGGAACAGCCACAGAGCAGCTGGCGCGAGGTCTATGACAGCGAAAACGCGCAGGTTTTCCTCGACCGCAACGCCGAAACCGAAGGCTGGCCGGACATCGTCTCGCTGCCGACGCGGGTCGATGACGAGCCGAAGGTCTGGCGATGGGAGAGCGGCCGCTATGCCTTCCAGCGCATCTTTGGTGCGAAGGAAGAGCCGGAAGCGGTAGAAGAGAAGACGCCGCAAACGGCAGAGCCGGCAGAGGAAGCGCCTGTTGCCGACACGCCGGTTGGGGAAGAGGCTGCCGGGACCGAAGCGCAAAAGACACCTGACGCGGAAGCGGTCGGTGCTCAGCCTGTAAACCCGACCTCTGATGCCGATCCTGCGCCGGCCTACGAGGCCGAGGAGAAGCCTGCCGACCCCAGCCCGTCGGAGGCCGCTACCTCCACGACCGAGGCCCCAGCGCAACCAGAACCTGCAGAGCAGTCAAAACCCACGGGTGACGAAAAACCGGCACCCGACGCTGCCGAATCCGAAGCGGCTGCTCCCCCTTCCGAGACTGCGGCAGGAAAGCCGTCCGATTCGTCAGGAACAGCGAAGAATTGATGGTGCGGAGCCGTCGCATGGCATCGGCAATTGCGATATAGCTCTCCCATCTTCGTGGACCTGCCATCATGAGCTTCTCGAACTTCGTTCCCGAATTTTCCGTTCTTGCGCCCTTTGCCGTGGCGGTGCTGATCATCACGCTCACGCCGGGCCCGGACATGACCCTGTTCGTCGGCCGCGCGCTGTCGCAGGGCCGCGCTGCGGGCCTTGCCTGCATGGCGGGCGCCATGACCGGCATCGTCATTCACACGACGCTCGTCGCACTTGGCCTTTCGGCGCTGATCGTCGCATCGCCCGAGGCATTCCTCGGCCTCAAGATTTTCGGCGCCGGCTACCTCGTCTGGCTCGCCTTCCAGGCGGTGCGCAGCGGCTCGGCCTTCTCGCCGCAGGCGCAGGAGGATGCGCCGCAGCGCTCGATCTTCCGCAACTGGGCGACCGGGCTCGTCATCAACCTGATGAACCCGAAAATCCTGCTGTTCTTCATGACCTTCCTGCCGCAGTTCGTCTCGGCAAGCGATCCGCATGCGCCGAAGAAGCTGTTCTTCCTCGGCATCATGTTCATCGTCCTCGCGCTGCCGCTGACGGTGCCGATGGTGCTGGCAGCCGACGGCTTCTCGCGGATGCTGCGGCGCTCCCCGCGCGTCATGCGCGCGATCGACTATCTGTTCGCAGGGGTCTTTTCGGCGTTCGCGATCAAGATCCTGACCGCGCAGGCGAATTAAACATCTCGCCTTATGCCTGACGAGGAACCGGCCACCAGCCAGTAGCAGAGACCGCCGGCGATGCCGGCGGCGCAGGCGCCGATGGCAAGCATCGGCTGCGACAGCCCCTCATCGGTCCACAGCGTCAGGCCGCGAATGTAGACGGCGGCAACGCCCACCACTCCTCCCGCGATCGCAAAGAACAGCCAGTCGCGGCGCGCCGCGACTTCGGCGATTGCAATGGCGATCATGGCGGGGAAGAAGGCAAAGTAGCTGACGAACAGCGCGACGATCGGAACCGAGACGAAGAAGCCGCCGGAGATGAAGGCGAACTCCTCGCTGGTCAGCTCGAACAAGCCGACCAGCAGCAGGTGGATGAACGCGCTCGCGCCGAGCGCGGCGCAAGCGTAGCCGATCAGGATCAGGAAGAAGCGCAGGAAATAGGCGAAGAAGCCGCTCAATCTTCGCCGTGGCCTGCGATCATCATGGCTTCGAGCGCCAGGCGCTCGGTCTTGCGCATGCGCTCCGATTCCGACTTGAGCTGGCCGCAGGCGGCGAGAATGTCGCGGCCGCGCGGCGTGCGGATCGGCGATGCGTAGCCCGCCTGGTTCACATAGTCGGCGAAGCGTTCGATCGTCTCCCAGTCCGAGCACTGGTAGTTGGTGCCCGGCCACGGGTTGAACGGGATCAGGTTGATCTTCGCCGGAATGCCCTTGAGCAGGCGCACCAGCTCCTTGGCGTCGTCGAGCGAATCGTTGACGTCCTTCAGCATCACGTACTCGAAGGTGATGCGGCGCGCGTTGGAAAGGCCCGGATAGTTCCGGCAAGCTTCCATCAGCTCCTTGAGCGGGTACTTCTTGTTGATCGGCACCAGCATGTCGCGCAGGTCGTCGCGCACGGCGTGCAGCGAGATGGCGAGCATGACGCCGATCTCCTCGCCGGTGCGCTGGATGCCCGGCACGACGCCCGAGGTCGACAGCGTGATGCGGCGCTTGGAGAGCGACAGCCCGTCGCCATCGGAGGCGATCAGCAGCGCCTTCTTGACCGCGTCGAAATTGTAGAGCGGCTCGCCCATGCCCATCATGACGATGTTGGTGACCTTGCGGCCTTCGGCCGGCACGATCGCGCCATCAGGCGTGCCGCGCTCGGGGAAGTCACCGAGCCGGTCGCGCGCCGTCATCAGCTGAGCGAGGATTTCCTCGGTGGTCAGGTTGCGCACCAGCTTCTGCGTGCCGGTGTGGCAGAACGAGCAGGTGAGCGTGCAGCCGACCTGGCTCGAGATGCAGAGCGTGCCGCGCCCTTCTTCAGGAATATAGACGGTCTCGATCTCGACCGGCCGCCCTGCCCCGCGCGGCGGGAAGCGAAACAGCCACTTGCGCGTGCCGTCGGTCGAGATCTGTTCCTCGACGATTTCGGGTCGCGCGATCGTGAAGTGGCGGTCGAGCTCGGCGCGCAGATCCTTGGAGATGTTGAACATCTCCGAGAAATCGGAAACGCCGCGCACATAGAGCCAGTGCCAGAGCTGCTGGACGCGCATCTTGCGCTGGCGCTCGGGCACGCCGATTTCGCCGAGCGCGTCGGCCATCTCCTCGCGGGTCAGGCCGATCAGCGAGGGTTTTTCAGCCGCACGGGCAGCGTTAGCAGCCAGGATTGCGCGCGTCTGAGGCGAGGTGAGATCAAACGATAGGGTCATGGGCCGGAGATATAGGAGCGGCCTCGGCCGCGTGCCAGTTTTGCCTGCACATAACAGATCGGGGCCGCTTCGTCACGGCCCCGAATGAGATCACCTTGTCGCGGAACTCTTAGCTGCAGGTCTGGATCGACGACAGCGCTGCCGAGATGCCCTTCAGGGAGAAGGTGTAGCTGGTCGCGTTGCCACGGCGCGAGGTTGCCTGGACCTTCATGTCGGCCCCGGCGCGCATCGCTGCGATCAGGGCCGGCTCTTCAGCCGCGTTCTCCATCCAGGCTGAACGGCCGCGGGTGAACATGGTGAAGCTCTTGTCGCCGACCGAGACGCGGACCTTCGAATTCTCCTGGAAATCGTAGGACGCGATGAACTGCGGCTCGTAGGAGACGTTCTGGCCCGGCTTCTGGCTCACGAAGAAGAAGATGTCGCCATGGTCCAGGGTGGTGGGCTGCTTGTCCGTCGGAACGGTGAGAACATAGCAAACCTTGCCGCTATTGGCCTGGTAGGAGTACGTGCCCCAGGCGTTGTGCTGGCCAATTTTCGTGGCCCCAGCCTGCGCAAAAGCCGGCGCAGCAAAGGCAAGCGCCGCAAGGCAGGAAATCGTCAAAATGGTTCCGCGCATCGTCGTACCGTTATCCTTGTGCGTGGTCGCGTAGGGTCCATCGAACTGGTCCGATCAGGCCCAATACGTATCAATTCTAAATTAATGAGGGTTACTAAAGGATGAACCGCGCTACGGCGAACCCCGCAATTGCAACCCCCTGCCGCTGTGCAGGCTGTTTCCAGACGGCACAACGGCAAGCCACATCCCAACGCTTGGTGTTGAAATGGGCAAAAGCGGCGAGAGTTTGACTTAAAGGCGAACCAGCGGGCGCCGTCCAGCGGCATCTACCCCTTTTCGAGCGCCTCGCGGGCAAGTTCCAGGTGCTCGGGGCGGATATGGCCGCGGATCGCGGTCATCGCGGCGGTCAGTACAGCAAGGTCATCGGTAAAGCCGAAGGCGAAGATGAAATCGGGAATCATGTCCGCCGGCATGACGAAATAGGCGAGCGCCGCCAGCAGCGTGCCGCGCACGCGCAACGGCGTGCGCTTGTCCATCGCCGCATAGTAGCCGGCAACAACCTCTTCCATGAACGGGATGTGCTTTGCCGCGCGCCTGACCGTCTGCCAGAATTTCGCGCGCACCTTCTCTTCGCGCTTCGCGTCTTCCTTGTCGCTGACGGGTGCGAGGATTTCGGCAATATCGGCGTCGTTCATCGCGGCTTTCTCCATGCCCTGAAAGATGGGCAGAGCCAGCGCGATTGCAAGATTTGCCGCGCCAGGCGTTCCTCCGGAGCCGAAGCCCCAAAAACTTACGCAGCGTAAGTTTTACCGTTTTCTAATATTGCAATTCAACAGTACCCGTGCGGAGGGTACTTCTATGGACGTGACAAACGAATGGTATTGGGAAGGTAATATCGTAGATGCCGTAATCGATTATCTTGTCGAAGGTGGGTGGACCATTGTCAGCATGGCCGACACCTACGCCAAGGAGCATGGCGAGGACATCCGGGCTCTTAAGGACGGACGCGCTCTCATCGTCGAAGCCAAGGGCTATCCGTCGAGGCTGTATCGCGACCCGCGCCGGGTCAGGGAAAAGAAGCGAACCAATCCGAGCACGCAGGCGCCGAAGTGGTATTCGCATGCCATCATCACCGCGATGCGCCTGAAGCACCGCAACGCCGCAGCGACCGTCGCAGTCGCCCTGCCCGACATCCCGCGCTACCGCAAGCTTCACGAGGAAACCGCGGAGTCGCTGTCGAAGCTGGACGTGACGATGCTGTTCGTCGGCGAGGAAGGCGATGTCGAGCGGGTCGGCCCGCTCTAGCGGCGCTTAGTTCTGTGCAAGTTGCTGCATCTGCTGCCGGGATCGTCTCCGCCGCCGGGAGAGCGGAGACGTTCAGGCATGGATGGCCGGGTCAAGCCCGGCCATGACGAAGTGGTGATGTGGTCGGGAACAATGAGCGCCCGCGCGACGACAACGCACGCGTCGGGAAGGAGGTCTGGCACCTTGCTGGACGGTTCTGAGTTCACGAACACGCTCAAGCTTCGGGCTAGACCCGGCCATGGAGGGGAGGAAACAGCGCGGGAAGGCCGCCTTGCACCTTGCTGGACCGTTCTGAGTTCACGAATTCGTTCAAGCTTCGTCATGGCCGGGCTTGACCCGGCCATCCATGCGGAACGACGACGCGCGCCACCAGCGGGGAAGAAGAAGCACCAGGGCGTACTCTGGGCCCCTGCTGCCTAACCCGCCAGAAGCTCAGTTCCCCGCGAACCGGTCCATCTTCTTCGCCAGCTCGAAATCCAGCGCGGTGAGGCCGTCGGCAGAGTGGGTCGTCAGGCGCACGTCAACCTTGTTGTAGACGTTCGACCATTCCGGTTGATGGTCGAGCTTTTCCGCCGCAAGCGCTGCCCGCGTCATGAAGCCAAACGCCTCGCTGAAGTTCTTGAATTTGAACCCCTTGCGGATCGCGGCACCGCCCTCTTCCAGCACCCAGCCGTTCAAAGACGACAGGGCTTCGTCAATCGCGGCGCTGTCCAGGCGGTCGCGGCTCACAGGTACCTCCTGTTCGCCTCGTAAAAAGGAGTGTCGGCCTCCCGCGCCCCGCCGGCATCGAGCAGCGGCCAGGCTTCCTCGACGATATACGGGCCGCCGCCGACCGAATCGCGCGACGACATCAGCACGAAGCGGCCGACCTTGTAGGGCAGCGCCGCGAAGTTGCCGCGCGAGGAAAGGTAGCGGGCAAGGTCTACCGGCGAGGTGTTGCGCAGCCGTGCCAGCGTCACATGCGGCACGAACTTTCGCGGGTCCGCCGGCAGGCCCAGGCGCTGGCAGATGCGCTCGATTTCCGCCTGCAGCGCCAAAAGCTCGGGCGACGGCACCACCGCGGCATAGACCGAATGCGGCTTCTTCGACCCGAACGCCCCCACGCCCGACAGCGTCAGGTTGAAGGACGGGCGCCGGACCCGGTCGAGCGCGTTGGCAACCTCGTCGGCAACGTGGCCTTCGACGTCGCCGATGAAGCGCAGGGTGATGTGGTAGTTTTCGGTGTCGATCCAGCGCGCGCCGGGAAGTCCACCACGCAGCAGCGACAGGGAGAGAGAAGCGTCGCGCGGTATCTCGAGGGCGGTGAATAGTCTAGGCATTGCTACCTCCTCGATTCGACTGATACCAGCGAAACACCTATGACAAGGCGGTTCAAGCCTGATTGTTCCCCCAAGCTACGTTCCGCACCGGAAACTCAGTCGGGCGTGCGCGCGGTCAGCACCTTCTCGATGACCGGCAGAAAGCCCTCGACCATGCGGTCGACGCCCTGCGGGTTCGGGTGCATGCCGTCTTCGAGCAGCAGGCTTTTTTCAGCCGCGACGCCATCCAGGAAGAACGGGTAGAACGGCAGCTCGTATTTTTCCGCGAGCTCAGGATAGATGCGGTTGAAGCGGTCGCCATAGTCGGCGCCGAGGTTCGGCGCGGCCATCATGCCGGCTAGGATCACGGGAATGCCCCGCTCCTTCAGCCGCTCGATCATGGCGGTAAGGTTCTTTTCGGTAAGCTCCGGCGCGATGCCGCGCAGCATGTCGTTGGCGCCGAGCTCGAGGATGACGAGGTCGGTGTCGTCCGGCACCGACCAGTCGAGCCGGGAAAGGCCGGCGCTCGTCGTGTCCCCCGAAACGCCCGCATTCGCGACGGTGACGTCATGCCCGCGCGCCTTTAGCGCCGCCTCCAGCTTCTCCGGAAACGACTGCCCGGCGTCGAGCTGGTAGCCCGCCATCAGGCTGTCGCCGAAGCCGACGATCCGGTACGGTTCTGCCGCTGCGGCAATTACGCCCAACAGAAGAGTGAAGACCGCAGCCGGCAAAAGCCGGTAAAACCGTTTGAAAGCCATCCGCTCCAACCCATATCTGATCGACGCCCGCAGCTCATATAGGATCATCGCCTCGTGAAAGAAGCCGCCATCCGCCTGAAGGACGTATCGCTCACATTGGGCGAAGGTGCCTCTTCTGTCCACGTCCTCAAGGGCGTCAGCCTGGAGGTGGCGAGCGGCGAAGCAACCGGCATCGTCGGGCCGTCCGGCTCCGGCAAGTCGACGCTGCTGATGGTGATTGCGGGGCTGGAGCGGGTCGATTCCGGCGAGGTCTGGATCGCGGGCCAGCGCCTCGACGACCGCAGCGAGGACGAGATCGCCGCCTTTCGCGGCCGCAATGTCGGCATCGTCTTCCAGTCGTTTCACCTGATCCCGAACATGACGGCGCTCGAAAACGTCGCCGTGCCGCTGGAGCTTGCCGGCCATCCCGACCCGTTCGGTGTCGCGGCGCGCGAGCTTGCGGCCGTCGGCCTTGCCGAGCGCACCACGCATTATCCGGGCGAGCTTTCCGGCGGCGAACAGCAGCGCGTGGCGATTGCCCGCGCCCTGGCGCCGGAACCCAAGCTGCTGATCGCCGACGAGCCCACCGGCAATCTCGACCAGGCGACCGGCCGGCAAATCGCCGACCTTTTGTTTCACAAGGCATCCGAGCGCGGCATGACACTCGTGCTTGTCACGCATGACCCGTCGCTTGCCGCGCGCTGCACACGCCAGATCGCGATGCGCTCGGGCCGCATCGAGACCACTCCGGAACTCGCCGCGGTGCCTGCATGACGGCGCAGGCAATGTCACCGCTGCATGCGCTCCGGCTCGCCGTCCGATTTTCGCTGCGTGAGATGCGCGGCGGCCTCTCCGGCTTCCTCATCTTCATCACCTGCATTGCGCTTGGCGTTGCCGCCATCGGCGGCGTCAACTCAGTCGCGCGCGCGATCACGCAAGGGGTTGCGAGCCAAGGCCAGACGTTGCTGGGCGGCGACCTGCGCTTCCAGCTGATCCACCGCGAGGCGGACGAGCGCGAACACGCCTTCTTCGACGGCCTCGGCACCACCTCGCACAGCGCCAACATGCGCTCGATGGCGCGTCTTCCCGATGGCTCCGACCAGACGCTGGTCGAGGTGAAGGCCGTCGACGAGATCTACCCGCTCTATGGCGAGCTGGTCACGGAACCGGCCCTATCCCGCGAGGAACTGTTCGGCGAACGCGGCGGCGTTCAGGGCGCGGCGGCAGCGGAAATCTTCTTCGAGCGGCTCGGCGTTGAGGTCGGCGACCGCATCAGCCTCGGCACGGCCGAATTTGAACTCCGCGCCGTCATCGCCAGCGAGCCCGACGCGGTGTCGGAAGGCTTTGGCCTTGCGCCGCGCCTGCTCGTCTCGCTCGACGGCCTGCGCGCCTCGGGCCTCATCCAGCCCGGCAGCCTCATCGAACACGCCTACAAGATCAGGCTGCCCGCCGGCACCACGGATGCCGCCATCGAACAGATAAGCGAACAGGCGACCGCCGGCTTCCCCGAAGCCGGCTGGAGCATTCGCAGCCGCACCAATGCCGCCCCCTCGCTCTCGGCCAATGTCGAACGCTTCTCGCAGTTTCTGACGCTGGTGGGCCTCACCGCGCTCGTCGTCGGCGGCGTTGGCGTGGCGAACGCCGTGCGCGCCTATCTCGACGCCAAGCGGCCGGTGATCGCGACCTTCAAGAGCCTCGGCGCATCGGGCCGGTTCGTCTTCACGATCTATCTCGTCCAGATCATGATGATCTCGGCGGTCGGCATCGTCATCGGCGTCGTGCTTGGCGCGCTGATGCCGCCTCTGGCCGCAAGCTTCCTGTCCTCGGTCCTTCCCGTGCCGCAAGCGGGCGGCATTTTCCCGGGCGCGCTGGCGCTCGGCGCCCTGTTCGGCATCCTTGTGACGCTTGGCTTCGCGCTGCTGCCGCTCGGCCGCGCCCGCGACGTGCCGGCCACCGCCCTCTTCCGCGAAATGGGTTTTGACCAGCGCGGCATGCCGCGCCTGGTCTATGTCCTGACGGCGCTCGCCATCGCCGTGCTGATGGCCGCGATTGCCATCTGGACCGCGAGCGACCGGCGCATCGCCGTCATCTTCATCGGCGCTGCGATCTTCGCGTTCCTCGTGCTTCGTCTCGTCAGCGTCGGCATCCAGTGGCTGGCGCGTAGGAGCCCCCGGGTGCGCTCGGTCGCGCTCCGGCTTGCCATCGGCAACATCCACCGTCCCGGCGCGCTCACACCTTCCGTCGTGCTGTCGCTCGGCCTTGGCCTGACGCTGCTCGTTACGCTTGCCCTCATCGACGGCAATCTGCGCCGCCAGATCGCCGGCAACCTGCCGGCCCAGGCGCCGAACTTCTTCTTCGTCGACATCCAGAGCGCCGACGCCGACGGCTTTGCCGAACTGCTGGCGCGCGAGGCGCCCGAGGGAAAGCTGATCCGCGTGCCGATGCTGCGCGGCCGCGTCATGGCGCTCAACGGTGTCGACGTGCGCGACATCGACGTGCCGCCGGAAGGCCGCTGGGTGCTTCGCGGCGACCGCGGCATCACCTACGCCCGCAACGTCCCCGAAAACTCGACCCTGAGCGAAGGCGAGTGGTGGCCGCAGGACTATGAGGGCGAGCCGCTGGTGTCGTTCGCCGCACGCGAAGGCCGCGAGCTCGGCCTGAAACTCGGCGACACGGTCACCGTCAACGTCCTTGGCCGCAACATCACCGCGCGCATCGCCAACTTCCGCGAGGTGCAGTGGGAATCGCTCGCCATCAACTTCGTGATGGTGTTCTCGCCCAACACCTTCGCCGGCGCGCCACACTCCTGGCTTGCAACTCTGTCGGACCCGAAGGCCGCCCCGGAGGACGAAGCACGCATCCTCAACACGGTCACCCGCACCTTTCCGGGCGTTACCAGCGTGCGCGTGAAGGATGCTCTCGAGATCGTGAACGACATCGTCGCGCAGTTGGCGGTCGCAATCCGCGCCTCGGCGGCGGTCGCGCTGATCGCTTCGGTGTTGGTCCTTTCAGGTGCGCTTGCCGCCGGAAACCGCGCTCGTGTGCACGACGCGGTGGTGCTGAAGACGCTCGGGGCGACTCGCCGCACGCTGATCCAGGCATTTTCGCTCGAATATTCGATCATCGGCCTGGCTACAGCGCTGTTCGCCCTGTTCGCGGGCGGGGTCGCAGCGTGGTTCGTTGTCGCACGAATCATGCGGCTGCCATCGGTGTTCCTGCCGGAAGTGGCGCTTTCGACCGTGGTGATTGCCCTCGTTCTCACCGTCGGATTCGGCCTGATTGGCACCTGGCGGGTGCTCGGACACAAGGCTGCACCGGTCCTTCGCAACCTTTAGACGCGGCAAATAGCTCCTTAAGTCTATGCTCACGCTGGATTTCAGGCTGATAAAGGTCTTGTTCTGAACACGAAGAATCCTCATATTCCGCTTAGGCATGCTGGAGTTCCGCCAGCGGCGCCTGGGCGGTTGCCCGACACCCGACGGAACGCAAGCAAGGAAAGAGGATTCCATGGCTGAATATCGCAACTACCAGGCTCGCGTCGCGACAGCCGGTGCGCGCGCCGATGCCAGTATCGACGAGGGCCTGCGCGCCTACATGATCAGGGTCTACAACCTGATGGCGCTGGGCCTTGCGATTACCGGCATTGCCGCACTTGGCACGGTGATGCTTGCCACCACCAATGACCCGTCCGCTGCCGTGGCTCAGCTCGGCAACGGCAAGATGCTGACCTCGCTCGGCGCCGCACTCTATGGCTCGCCSCTGCGCTGGGTCGTGATGCTCGCTCCGCTGGCGATGGTGTTCTTCCTGTCGTTCCGCGTCGAGAAGATGAGCCTTTCGGCTGCACAGACCACCTTCTGGGCCTTCGCTGCCCTGATGGGCGTGTCGCTGTCGTCGGTCTTCCTGGTCTACACCAGCGCCTCGATCGTCCAGACGTTCTTCATCACCGCCACCGCCTTCCTGGCGCTGTCGCTCTTCGGCTACACGACCAAGCGCGACCTGACGGGCATGGGTTCGTTCCTGATCATGGGCGTCTGGGGCCTGATCATCGCATCGCTGGTCAACATCTTCCTGGCATCGTCCGCGCTGCAGTTCGCCATCTCGGCGATCGGCGTGCTGGTGTTCGCTGGCCTGACCGCCTACGACACCCAGAAGATCAAGGAAATGTACTACGTCGGTGACGGCGCGCTGGTTGCCGGCCGCAAGGCCATCATGGGCGCGCTGCAGCTCTACCTCGACTTCATCAACATGTTCATGTTCCTGCTGCAGTTCCTGGGCAACCGCGAATAACAGCCGGACCTGACAGTCGATCGGAAAGCCCCTGCGGACCTCCGCAGGGGCTTTTCTTTTGCCGAGCGGTGCGCTCGCGCTTGAAACCGGCTGGAATTGCGGTATTCACGCCAGGCCGAAAAGATTTGAGGCTGGTGTGGTCATTCCAGCCCCCGCGTCTGCGGGATGCAGTCACTTCGAAGAGTGAACCCACGGCACCAACCTGAGTAACCACTTGGGACGGTGCTGTGATCGTAGCCGGGTCATCCGGCCAGCGCCGTCCCTTCGGAGAGAACTGAAATGGACGTCAAAACCCAGATTGTTACCCAGATCGTCATGACCTGCCTCATGGCCTTCTCGATGTCAGGCATCATGGCCGCCATCGCCCTTGGCCTCGACAAGTTCACCGTGTCGATGTGGATGTCGCAGTTCATCATCGCCTGGCCGATCGCCTTCGTCGCCACGTCGATCCTGTGGCCGGTGGCTTCACGGATCAGCAAGCTGATCCTCGGCCAGCGCTAACAAAAAGGGCGGCTCGACGGCCGCCCTTGTCGCATCTGCCTGAAGCTGACGATCAGCCTTCCAGAATTTCCTTCGACGCCACCGTCGAATCCGGATTGAGCTTGTAGATGATCGGCACGCCGGTGTTCAGCTCGACCTTGATCACGTCCTCGCCCGACAGGCCCTCGAGCGCCATGATCAGCGCGCGCAGCGAATTGCCGTGCGCGGCTACCAGCACCGTCTCGCCGCGCAGCACGTGCGGCTGGATGGTGTGCATGTAATACGGCCAGACGCGCGCGCCGGTGTCGCGCAGGCTCTCGCCCCCGGGCGGCGGAACGTCATAGGAGCGGCGCCAGACGTGGACCTGCTCCTCGCCCCACTTGGCGCGGGCATCGTCCTTGTTGAGGCCGGAGAGATCGCCGTAGTCGCGCTCGTTGAGGGCGATGTTGCGGATCGTGGCGAGGTCCGACTGGCCGACGCCGTCGAGGATGTGCTGGCAGGTGACCTGCGCGCGCTGCAGCTCGGAGGTGAAGGCAATGTCGAACTTCATGTTCTTCGCCGACAGCAGCTGGCCGGCCTTCTTCGCCTCGGCATGACCCTGCTCGGTCAGCGCCGGATCGCGCCAGCCGGTGAACAGGTTCTTCAGGTTCCACTCGCTCTGGCCATGACGGACAAGCACCAGCGTTCCGGACATTCAATTCTCCCTGTCGTTCGAATTCGGATGAAAATGGATCAGAGCCCCAGGACGTCGCGCATGGTGTAGAGGCCCGGCTTGCGGCCGTTGGCCCACAGCGCAGCCTTCACGGCGCCGCGTGCGAACAGTGCCCGGTCCTCGGCGTGATGCGAAAGAACGATGCGCTCGCCGGCCCCGGCAAGGATCACCGAGTGGTCGCCGACCACCGAGCCGCCGCGCAGCGTCGCAAAGCCGATCGAGCCTTCCGGGCGCGGGCCGGTGTGGCCGTCGCGAACGCGCACGCTCTCTTCGGCAAGGTTGATCTGGCGTCCGCGCGCGGCCGCCTCGCCGAGCAGCAGCGCCGTGCCCGACGGCGCATCGACCTTGTGACGGTGGTGCATTTCCAGAACCTCGATGTCGAAGTCGCTTGCCGAAAGCGCCTTCGCCGCCTGCTCGACGAGCACGGCGAGAAGGTTCACGCCAAGGCTCATGTTGCCCGACTTGACGATGGTTGCGTGGCGCGCGGCTGCCTGGATCCTGGCGTCATCCGCCTCTGTGCAGCCGGTGGTGCCGATGATGTGGGCGATGCGTGCCTGCGCGGCATAGCCGGCAAACTCGACGGTCGCGGCCGGCGCGGTGAAGTCCAGCACGCCGTCGGCACGGGCGAAAGCCTTGAGTGGATCGTCGGTGATCGGCACGCCGAGATTGCCGGCGCCAGCCACTTCGCCCGCGTCCTGGCCGAGGAACGGCGATCCGGCGCGCTCGACAGCTGCGACCAGCTTTGCACCTTCAGTCTCGGCAACCGTGCGGATCAGCGTACGACCCATGCGACCGGCTGCGCCGACGACAACAAGACCCATGCTCACGATCAGATACCTTCTTCAACGCCAGCGGCGGCATGTTCGACATGCAGCCGGTGGAACCTTGCATATACGCCGACGGGGCTGTGCAGCAGCTCGGCATGCGTGCCCTGCTCTACCACGCGGCCCTGTTCCATCACCACGATATTGTCCGCCTTCACCACCGTGGACAGCCTGTGGGCGATGACGATGGTGGTGCGGTCCTTCATCACCGTCTCCAGCGCCGCCTGCACCCGCGCTTCCGACTCTGCATCGAGTGCCGAGGTCGCCTCGTCGAGCAGCAGGATGGCGGCGTTGCGCACCATCGCGCGGGCAATCGACAGGCGCTGGCGCTGGCCACCCGAAAGGGTCACGCCATTCTCGCCGACCGGCGTGTCGTAGCCTTGCGGTAGGGTGCGGATGAACTCGTCGGCATAGGCAAGGCGCGCGGCTTCCTCGACCTCGGCGTCGCTCGCATCGGGGCGGCCATAGCGGATGTTGTCGCGGATCGTGCCTTCGAACAGGTACGGGTGCTGCGAGACATAGGCGATGCTCGAGCGCAGCGAGGCGCGCGTCACGCCGGAAATGTCCTGCCCATCGATAAGAATGCGCCCGCCAGAGAGGTCATGGAAGCCCTCGATCAGCGCGACGATGGTCGATTTGCCGGCACCCGACGCGCCAACGATCGCTGTCATCTGGCCGGCGCGTGCCACGAAGCTGACGCCGCGCAAAACCGGCTCGCCCGGCGCATAGCCGAAGGCAACGTTTTCGACGCGGATCTCGCCGCCATTGACCTGCAAGGGCCTGGCATCGGCGCGGTCGCGCTGGCGCGGCGGAAGGTCGAGAAGCTCATAGATCATGCGCGCATTGACCAGCGAGCGCTCGAGATTGACCTGCACGCGGGCAAGGCGCCGCGCCGGATCATAGGCAAGCAGCAGCGCGGTGATGAAGCCGAACACGGAGCCCGGCGGCGTGCCATAGGCCTGCGCGCGCCAGGCCGAGTAGGCCAGCACGCCGGCAACCGCAAAGCCCGCCAGCATTTCGGTAATGGGCGTCACACGCTCCGAAACCTTGACGATCTTGTTCGCCCGGCCTTCCGCCTCGGAAATCAGCCCCGCCATTTTGGCCGAGAGCTGCTGTTCCATGGTGAAGGCCTTCACCACGGCGATGCCCTGGGTTGCCTCCTGCATCGCGCCGACGAGGCGGGAGTTCACCTCCACCGCCTGCCGCGCAACGCGGCGCAAGCGCCGCATCACGGCGTTGACCACATAGATCAGCGGCGGGCCGATCAGCAGGGCGATCACCGACAGCATCGGGTCGAGCACAACCATCGCGACGATCAGCGCAATCAGCATGACCGCGTCGCCGACCACGGCGCGCAGCGTCATCGACAGCATGTCGCGAATGCCGAGCACATTCTCGTTGACGCGCGCGGCCAGCTGGCCCGAGCGCTGCTCGGTGTAGAAGTCGAGGCCAAGCCGCATCAAATGGTCGAAGATGCGCTGCTGGTAGCGGGCAACGAGGTTGTTGCCGATCATGCCGAGCACGACCGAATGGCCGTAGGTGGCAAGGCCGCGCACGATGAACACGCCCGCCATCGCCGCGCACAGCCACGGCACCAGGTCGAAGCGCTGGCTGTAGAAGACGTCGTCGATCATCGGCTTCATCACCCACGGGATCGCCGCGGTTGCCAGCGCCACTGCGAGAAGGCAGATGATCGCCAATGCGTAGAGGCCGGTATATTCGCGCGCGTTCTCCGCAAGAACGCGGCGAAGCACCGGGAGAACGTCTCCACCTGCGGCGCGCGCCGGCTGTGCTTGTCCGTCCGAGGCCAACTCGTCTTCTATCCCAGTGCCAGTTCGTCCGAGCTTGCTAATGCCCGCTCGCGAGCGCTGGCGCAATCGGCAAATCAGCTTTTGCGCCAGCGGCGGCCATGTGTCTCGACGCCATAACGCTCCGGCGAGCCCGCAAAGGCGGCCAGCCCCACCAGCGCGGCGAGCGGATGCGTGATGACGTAGACCGGCATCTGCCGGACCATCGCCGAGTGCGGAGCCTTGTCTTCAAAGGCTTCGCGGAACAGGCCGGTCTTCAGCGCCGGCACGATCTTCTGGGCGATGCCGCCGGTAAGGTAAATACCGCCCTTGCCCATGAAGACCAGCGCGAGGTCGCCAGCGAGCCGCCCGAGGCAGGTGACGAAGATACCCAGCGCCTCCTCCGCGATCGGATCGTCCTTCGCCAGTGCCGCGCCGGTAACGTAGGCGGGGTCGGACACGGTGGTAGAACGCCCTTCGGCGGCAGCCACCGCGCGGTAAAGGTTCACGAGGCCACGCCCGCACAGAATCTGCTCAGCCGAAATCCGGCCCTCGATGCGCTCGACATAGGGGAAGACCTGGAAGTCGCGGGCGCTGCGCGGGCCGATGTCGACATGTCCGCCCTCGCCCGGAACCGGGATCCAGATGCCGCGCGCATGAATGAGCCCGGCAACGCCAAGGCCGGTGCCGGGGCCGAGCACGACGCGGCTTGCGCCCTCTTCCGGCTCGCCGCCGCCGATCTTTTCCAGATGCTCGGAGCCGAGCGCGGTGACAGCCAGCGCCTGCGCCTCGAAATCGTTGAGAAGGATGACCTCTTCCAGCCCCAGCCCGGCGATCATCTCCCGGGGCCGCACCACCCAATGGCAATTCGTGAGCGGCACCTCGTCGCCGTCCACCGGTCCTGCCAGCGCCAGCACCGCCGAGCGGGGCTGCGGCGCGCCCTCACGGATCGCAGCTGCAATCGCCTCGTCGATCGAGGCAAAATCCGCCGTCTTCATGGTGTGGACGTGCTGCGGCTCGCAGCCGGGCTCCGTCAGCACGGCAAAGCGCGCATTGGTGCCGCCGATGTCGCCGATCAAGACCGGGAAAGGAAGCAGGGCTTCAGAGCTGGTGAGGGGCATGTGTTGAGGCGTTCCCGGATATCCGACGATCAGCTGCGCTCGCGTTCGGCGAGGAGAAGTTCCGCCGTCGCGACGTTGAGAGCCATCGGGATATCATAGACGACCGCAAGCCGCATCAGCGCCTTTACGTCGACGTCGTGCGGCATCGGTGTCAGCGGGTCGACGAAGAAGATCAGCGCGTCTATCTCGCCCTCGGCGATCAGCGCCCCGATCTGCTGGTCGCCGCCGAGCGGACCGCTCTTAACCCGCCGCACGCTGAGCGCCGGATTGGCCTCGAGGATCATCGTGCCGGTAGTTCCGGTCGAGACGATCTCGCAGCCGTTCAGCAATTCGGCATGCGCCGCGCAGAACGCGACCATGTCATCCTTCTTGGCGTCATGGGCGACGAGGGCAAGGCGGAAGCGGTTCGACACTTTGATAGTCCTTATCACGCGAACTAAATCGGTTTAGTCCGCGCTGAACGCCCAAGTCAACAAAGTCGCGTTCAATTCTGCGGGCGCGGGAACGGCACGGGAATGCGGCGCTCCGGCGTCGGCAGGAAGGCACTCGCGGCGACCGGCGCTGTCGGGGCAATGCTGCCCTGCGCGATCATCGTTCCGCCGCGACCACTATAGGTGACGGCAGCTTCCGACACCGGCTCTGGAGCCTTCAGAACCGTCTGGCATGCCTTCGGCAGC
>NZ_VLJG01000018.1:41342-75289 GCF_007829415.1 Aminobacter sp. J44
CCTGCCGCTTGCAGCCGGGCGAGCCCGCCGGGCAGCCGATGCGGATGTGGAAGTGCGAGTCATGGCCCCAGATCGGCCGCACCTTGCGCAGCCAGGAGCGGTCGCCCGTCACCGTGTCGCACAGCTTCTTCTTGATGCCGGGATGCACCAGCACGCGCTCGACATTAGGGTAGCTCGCCGCGCGCTTGAGCAGCGCCGCATGCGCCGGCGTCCACTTGCGGTCGTCGACATAGAGCGAGTTCTTCTTGAGCAGCGAGACGAAATCCATCTTCTCGCGCTCCTCGTAAGAGAGGCGCCGGTTCGGCATCGGCAGGAACCAGACGTCCGCATCGAGGCCGAGCTGATGGGAAGCATGGCCGGAGGTCATCGGTCCGCCACGCGGCTGCGAAATGTCGCCCAGGAGCAGTCCGGGCCAGCCATCCTTGACCGCATCGCGCGAGAAGCGCTCCAGCAGTGCGATCATCTCCGGATGGCCCCAGCGCCGGTTGCGCGAAAGGCGCATCGCCTGCCAGGTCGGGCCATCGGCAGCAATCGCGATGCCGCCCTCGAAGCAGCCCTTGGAATAGGAGCCGTACACCGCTGGTTTGGTCGCGGCAGGCAGGCGCATCGCGCCGAACATATCCTTGGCGAGCGGATCGGCCTGTGCCGGAATGGCGAAGGAAAACGCGGCCAGGGCAAGGGCAGCTAGAGTTTTGACGTTTGGCAACCGCATGATCCGGCCCTCTTCAGAATGCGCCCCCAGTGCTTCGAGCATGCGTCGGTATGGTTAAGCGAATCATAACCTGGCTGGTTTGTCGACCGGAACCGGACCGTCAGGAAGCGTCGCCGCGCCAGTTCCCGTCCTGCCAGAGAGCATCGAGAGCTGCACGATAATTGGGAAATTTCAGGACAAGCCCCTGCGCCTTCAGGCGCGCGTTGGAGACCCGCTTGTTCTCGCCATAGAACGAGCGCGCCATCGACGTCATTTCCGCTTCGTCGAAAGGAATTTCCGGCGGCGCTTCGACGCCCATCAGCTTTGCGGCATAGGCAACCACGTCCTGCGGCGGGCATGCCTCATCGTCGCTGACGTTGAACACCCCGCCGATGTTTCCTTCGGCCAGATGCACCGTGGTCGCGGCGATGTCGGCGACATGAATGCGGTTGAACACCTGTCCCGGCTTCACGATGCGCCGCGCCGTGCCATTGGCGAGATTGGCGAAGGCGTTGCGTCCCGGTCCGTAGATGCCAGCAAGGCGCAGCACCGCGACCGGCACCGACGCTTCCTCGCCCAGCGCCTGCCATTGCCGCTCCGCGTTGAGCCGCTCGATCGACCGCTTCGAAACCGGTCGGCATTCGGTCTCCTCATCGACCCACGCGCCGCCGTGGTCGCCATAGACGCCAACCGTCGACAGGTAGCCGATCCAGCGCAGCTTCGGCATCTTCAAAAGAATCGTCTCACGCGCGACACGCAGCACCGGATCAGCTTCACCCGGCGCGATGCTGACGACGAGGTGTGTCGTCTCGCGCAGCGCTGCCGCAAGTTCATTCGAAAGCTGGCCACCATCAAGCAGATGCGGCTCGATTCCTTGCGCCCGCAGCTTTTCGGCCTTGTCTGCCGAACGCGTCGTTCCGGCGACAGACCATCCGCGCGCAAGCGCCTCGCGAGCAATCTCCAGCCCCGAATAGCCGACGCCGAAGATGAAGAGTTTTCCGCTCAATGCCGCGTCTCCTCGCCCTGCAGCGTTGCCGCGATCTCGGCCTGAACGTCCGGATCATCGTCCTTGCGCCCTGCAATCGCCTGCGGTCCAAGCAGCTGCGCCAGCGCCCACACCGCCGCGCCCCGCACCACCGGCGCGGGATCATCGAGCAGCGCGCGCACTTGCTCCACCAGCATCACATCGCCCGAATTTCCCGCCGCGATCAGCACGTTGCGGACAAAACGGTCGCGGCCGATGCGCTTGACCGGCGAGCCGGTAAACAGCGCGCGGAACGCCGGATCGTCGAGCTCGAGCAGGTCGGCGATCTTCGGCTCCTTCAGGTCTTCGCGCGCCACAAGCTTCTCCTCAGAGGCGAGCTTTGCGAACTTGTTCCACGGGCAGGCGGCAAGGCAGTCATCGCAGCCATAGATGCGGTTGCCCATCGCCTTGCGGAATTCGTGCGGGATCGGCCCTTTATGCTCGATGGTGAGGTACGAGATGCAGCGCCGCGCATCGATCTGGTACGACGCAGGAAAGGCATTGGTCGGACAGGCGTCGAGGCAGGCGCGGCACGAGCCGCAATGGTCACGCTCCGCTTTGTCCGCCGGCAGCTCGGCCTCCGTGAAGATCGCGCCGAGGAACAGCCAGGAGCCGAACTCGCGGCTCACCAGATTGGTATGCTTGCCCTGCCAGCCGCCAGCGGCTTTTCCATCACCGGCGCGGTGTCGACGAACACCTTCACGTCCGCTCCGCTGCGCGAGGCGAATTTCTGGGCGAGCTCCTTGAGCTTGCCCTTGATGACGTCGTGATAGTCGCGGTTGCGGGCGTAGACCGAGATCGCCGCGCGGTCCTTTCGCTCCAGCAGCGCCATTGGATCGGTGTCCGGTCCATAATTCATGCCGAGCATGATGACCGAGCGCACCTCCGGCCACAGCACCTTCGGATTGCCCCGCCGCAGCATCGTCTCCGGCATCCAGTCCATGGTGCCGTGGCGGCCGAGTTCCACGAACGCGGCAAGGCGTGACGGCGCAAGCGGAATGGAATCAGGCGATGCGACCGCTATCGCATCGAAACCTAGCTTTCTTGCTTCGGTATCGAGGAAAGTCCTAAGCCGGTCCGTGGAGACTGGTTTCAGGACTGCCTCCATCAGAAATCAAGGTCTGCGTAGTGCGAGACGGGGGTAAGCCCCCTCACCCGGTCCGCCAGCAACGGCCGGAAGGACGGGCGCGACTTCATGCGCGTGTACCAGTCGCGCGCGGCTGGATAGTCGCTCCAGGTGATCTCGCCGAGATAGTCGAGCACCGACAGCGTGGCCGAAGCGGCAAGGTCGGCATAGGTCAGGCGCGAGCCTGCGAGCCAGTTGCGCGTTCCGGCCAGCCAGTTGGTGTACTTCATGTGCTGGCGCACATTGGCGCGGGCGGCACGGATCGCGCCCGAATCAGGGGCGCCGCCGCCGAATTCCGAGCCCATCACCGGCTTCAGCACGCGCTCGCGCACCAGATGACGCACCACATCGGCCTCGGTCTTGACCAGGTACCAGTCGACCAGGCGGCGGATTTCCGCGCGCGCCAGCGGGTCCTCGACGAACAGGCGCCGCTCGCGCTTCAGCACGCCGCGGGTCTCGTCGATATATTCGGCAATGACGGTCGCGCCCACGATCGGCTGGTCGCCCTCCGCCAGCAGCACCGGCAAGGTTGCGGCAGGGTTGAGCGACAAGAATTCCTTGCGGCGCAGCCACGGCTTTTCCTCGATCAGCGCCAGCTCCTCGCCATATTCCCCGAACGCGAGGCGAACGAAGCGACAGGAGGCGAACAGCGGATGATGGAACAGAGTCAGCATGGCACTTTCGGGAAAGCTCTGGCGTTTTCGAGACCTTGAGGCTAAGTCTCGGTTCCGTTCTGAGAGTGGGTCGGTATAGGCGCTTGCGTCGCTGCTGACAAGCAAGTCCCCCCTTTACGTGAAAGCTGCAACATGACCGAACAGACGATCGTAGGTGCCGCACTGCTTGGCATCCTCGAGGGCCTGACCGAGTTCATTCCCGTTTCGTCCACCGGCCACGTCCTGCTTGCCGGTCACTTTATGGGCTTTCAGTCGACGGGCAAGGCATTCGAAGTGCTGATCCAGCTCGGCGCGATCCTGGCAATCCTCACCGTCTACTTCTCGCGGCTCTGGAACATGCTGGTCACGCTCCCGAAGTCGCTCGCGACGCAGAACCTCGTGCTCGGCATCCTGATAGCCTTCCTCCCGGCCGCCGTGATAGGCGCCTTCGCCCACTCCTTCATCAAGCAAGTGCTGTTCGAGACGCCGATGCTGATCTGCATCATGCTGATCCTCGGCGGCCTCATCCTCTTGTGGGTCGACCGCTGGGCGATCAATCCGAAGTACACGGACATCACCAGGTACCCGACCTCGGTCTATTTCGGCATCGGCCTGTTTCAGTGCCTCGCCATGATCCCCGGCACCTCGCGCTCGGGCTCTACCATCGTCGGCGCGCTGCTGCTCGGGGCCGACAAGCGCTCGGCCGCCGAGTTCTCGTTCTTCCTCGCCATGCCGACCATGGCCGGCGCGTTTGCCTACGACCTCTACAAGAATCGCGACATCCTCTCGGCCGCCGACCTGCCGATCATCGCCACCGGCTTCATTTGCGCCTTTGTCGTCGCCATCCTCGTCGTGCGCCAGCTGCTCGACTTCGTGTCGAAGCGCGGCTACGCGCCGTTCGCCTGGTGGCGGCTGATTGTCGGCGTTCTTGGCCTCATCGGCCTGCTGGTCTGGGGCTAGGCTCTAGAGATCCATCAGCCCGCGCCGCAGCATCTCCAGCGCAAGCAGCGAGATGATGACGCGAAAGCCGATCTGGAACACCCGGTCCGGAATGCGGTCGAGCATCTTCGTGCCGTAGATGGTGCCGAGGAAGCCGGTGCAGATCATCGCCGCCACCAGCGGCAGCCACTGCGCAAAGGCAAAGCCCGCCACGCCGAAGACAATGAGCTTCAGCGAATGCTGCACGGTCATGCCGGCGGCAAGCGTCGCCACCAGCTGCTTCCGGTCCTTGACGATCTGGCCGAAGAACGTGCCGAGCAACGGGCCGGTGGCACCGACGAACATCGACACCAGCGCTGTAAGGCCGCTGCCGACCGCGAGGCCTGCCCCGGAAATCCTGTCGAGGCCCGGAATCTTCGTCCAGGTAATCATCAGGATGAAGCCGCCGAGCACCACCTTGAGGATCGCATCCGGCAACTGCACCACGAAAAAGGCGCCGATGATGGCGCCGATGACCGAGCCGATCAGGAACGGGCTGAAGATGTCGAAGCGGACATTGATGCGCTGATGCCAGGCGCGGCCGGTGTTCGAGCCGAGCTGCACGGCCCCGTGCACGGGGATGAGCGCCGCGACGGGCACGAACATGCCCATCAGCATCAGCATGAGCGAGCCGCCACCCACGCCGGTGGCGGCGGTCAGCGCCGAGGTGAAGAAGGAAGCAACGACCAGCAGGCCGGCAACTGCCGGCGCCATACCGTCGGGCAGGACAGTCGCAATTGCTTCCAAGCTTGCCTCAGACGGCGGTAGGCTTGCTGAACTGACCCATCGGGCGGTACTGCCAGAGATAGCCGGGCAGGATCGCGTCCATCGCCTGCGGGCGAATGCCGAGCGCCGCAAAGGTGCGGTTCTCTTGCTCGGCCTCGGCCGACACGACGTTGTCGTGGCGCAGAAGCTCGACCTGGTCGGCGGTCAGCAACGGGTTCGGCAGCAGGCCAAGGATGCGGCCCTGCAGCTTGGCGAGGCTCCACGGCAGCGAGATCAGCGCCCGCTTGCGGTTCGTGACCTCGAGGAGCTTCTCCATGCACTCCTTGAACGTAACCGTCTCCGGTCCGCCGAGCTCATAGATCTTGCCGCCCTGCAGCTCGCCATCGACGGCGCGGGCGATCACCTCGGCAACGTCGCCGACATAGACCGGCTGGAACTTCGTCTCGCCGCCACCGATCAGCGGCAGCACCGGCGACATCTTCGCGATCTTGGCGAAGCGGTTGAAGAAGCCGTCCTCCGGCCCGAAGATGATCGACGGGCGGATGATCACGGCGTTCGGAACGGTCTCAAGCACGGCCTTCTCGCCACGCGCCTTGGTGCGGGCGTAGGCGACCTTCGAGTTCGCGTCGGCACCGATCGCCGACACATGCACCAGCGAAGCACCGGCTGCGCGGGCAGCCTCTGCGACCGCGCGGGCACCGAAGTCCTGCACGGCGTCAAAAGTCTGGCGGCCGCCTTCGAACAGGATGCCGACCAGATTGATGACGTGGTCGGCGCCCTGCACGGCGCGATCAACCGACCAGCGGACGCGGACGTTCGCCTGGACGGCCTGGATCTGGCCGACATTGCCGAGCGGCTGCAGGTGATGCGCGGTGTTGGGGTTACGGACAGCAACCCGGATGCGGTAGCCGCGGCGGGCAAGCGCTCGCACTACATGGCGTCCCAGGAAGCCGGAACCTCCGAAAACGGTAACGAGTGGGGGCACCTTAGCGACGGCGGTCATCGATGGCTCTCCGAAAGTCTGTTCTGCCGCTTCATAATCACTTCTGGATCAAAGGCAAAGGCCCAAAGGAACCCCAATCTAAGGTCATTTTCGCCAGGGTTTACCAATCCACAGCGCCCAATTTCACTTTTCCCCCGTCCCCGTGCCGTCTATGAAGGGCCGCCAACAGGGGAAGAGGGAAATCCTATGCAGTTTACGCTCCGGTTGTTGATGGCGTTAGCGGCACTCGTCATTGCGCCCGAGGTCAGTTTCGCAGCCGAAGGCCACGGCCTGCCAGGCGCCGAAATGTCGCTGATGTGGGCGCTGCCGTTTGCCGGCATCCTGTTGTGCATCGCCACCGGACCCCTGTTCTTCCCGCATGTGTGGGAGCATCACTACGGCAAGATTTCCACCGGCTGGGCAGCTGCCGTGATCGTGCCGATGATCCTGATCCACGGCTTCGGCATCTCGCTCTATTCGGTGCTGCACACGATGCTGCTCGAATACATGTCGTTCATCATCCTGCTGTTCGCGCTGTTCACGATCTCGGGCGGCATCCTGGTCGCGGGCAACATCCACGGCACGCCGCTGATGAACTCAGTGCTGCTCGTCGTCGGCGCGCTGCTCGCCTCGGTGGTCGGCACGACGGGAGCGTCGATGATCATGATTCGCCCGATCATCCGCGCCAATGACCAGCGCAAGGTCAACGCGCACGTCATCGTCTTCTTCATCTTCCTCGTCTCCAACATCGGCGGCTCGCTGACCCCGCTCGGCGATCCGCCGCTGTTCCTCGGCTTCCTGCGCGGCGTCGACTTCTTCTGGACGACCACGCACATGCTGCCGCCGGCCCTGTTCGTGAGTGGCGTCGTGCTTGCCATCTTCTTCGTGCTCGACACGATCCTGTTCCGCCGCGAGGAGGACTACATCCGCACCGCGCCCGACCCGACGCCTGACTCGCCGGTGCGTTTGCGCGGGCTCGTCAACCTGCCATTGCTGGCCGGTGTGATCGCCGCGATCCTGATGTCCGGCATGTGGTCGCCCGGCATCAGCTTCCATGTCTATGGCGTCGAGCTCGAGCTGCAGAACCTCCTGCGCGATGCGATCATCCTGGTTCTGGCGCTGATCTCGCTTGCCGTCTCGGCACAGGAATACCGCGAGGCGAACGGCTTCAACTGGGGCCCGATCCTCGAAGTGGCAAAGCTGTTCGCCGCCATCTTCGTCTGCATCATTCCGGTCATCGCCATCCTGCAGGCGGGCCTTGAAGGCGGCTTTGCGCCGCTGGTCTCGCTCGTCACCAACGCAGACGGCTCGCCCAACAACATCGCCTATTTCTGGATGACCGGCATCTTGTCGTCGTTCCTCGACAATGCGCCGACCTACCTCGTCTTCTTCGAGATGGCCGGCGGCAATCCGCAGGTGCTGATGACCACGATGGCACAGACGCTTCTCGCCATCTCGGCGGGCGCCGTCTTCATGGGCGCCAACACCTATATCGGCAACGCGCCGAACTTCATGGTCTACGCGATCGCCCGCGGCGCCGGCGTCAACATGCCGAGCTTCTTCGGCTACATGGGCTGGTCGATCTGCGTGCTGATCCCGACCTTCATTCTCGCCAGCTTCGTCTTCTTCTGACGCTGCGCGAGGGGGTTTTCGCCGGACGATTGGGGGGATAGGTTCCTCCCAATCAAACGAAAGGCTCTGCAATGTCAGCAATTCAACCTGTCCTTGATCGCATTGACGCCGACCTCGACGCCAGCCTTGAACGGCTGTTTTCGCTCCTGCGAATTCCCTCGATCTCGACTGATCAGGCCTATGCAAAGGACGTGCGACGCGCAGCCGAGTGGCTGGTGAACGACCTCAAGTCGATCGGCTTCGAGGCAAGCGTGCGCGAAACCGAAGACCACCCGATGGTCGTTGCCCATCACGACGGTCCGGCCGGTGCCCCGCACCTTCTCTTCTACGGCCACTACGACGTGCAGCCGGTCGATCCACTGAGCCTGTGGGAAGACGATCCGTTCGACCCGAAGCTCAAGGAGATCGAGCCGGGCCGCAAGATCATCACCGGCCGCGGCTCTTCGGACGACAAGGGCCAGCTGATGCTGTTCGTCGAGGCCTGCCGCGCCTGGAAGGCGGTGCATGGCAGCCTGCCCTGCAAGATCACCCTGCTGTTCGAAGGCGAGGAAGAGACCGGCTCGCCGTCGCTGAAGCCGTTCCTCGAAGCCCACAAGGACGAGCTCAAGGCCGACTTCGCCCTCGTCTGCGACACCAGCATGTGGGACCGCGAAACGCCGGCCATCAGCGTCGGCCTGCGCGGCCTCGTCGGTGAGGAAGTCACCATCCACGCCGCGAACCGCGACCTGCACTCAGGCCACTATGGCGGTGCCGCCGCCAATCCGATCCGCATTTTGTCGAAGATCCTTGCAGACATTCACGACGAGAACGGCCGCGTCACCATCCCGGGCTTCTATGACGGCGTCGAGGAAACCCCGTCGCAGGTGAAGGCGTCGTGGGATGCGCTGAACCTCACCCCCGAAAAATTCCTCGGCGAGATCGGCCTGTCGATCCCGTCGGGCGAAAAGGACCGTTCGCTGCTCGAACTGCTCTGGGCGCGCCCGACCGCCGAGTTCAACGGCATTTCCGGCGGCTACGAAGGCGAAGGCTTCAAGACTGTGATCGCCGCCAAGGCGAGCGCCAAGATCTCGTTCCGCCTCGTGCACAAGCAGGACCCGGAGAAGATCCGCGCTTCCTTCCGCGCCTTCGTCGAGGAGCGCCTGCCGGCCGACTGCAAGGCGACCTTCTCCAAGCACGGCGGCTCGCCGGCTATCCAGCTCTCCTACGACTCGCCGCTCGTCACCCGTGCGAAGACCGCGCTGTCGGAAGAGTGGAACAAGCAGGCGCTGACCATCGCCATGGGCGGCTCGATCCCGATCGTCGGCGACTTCCAGCGGCTGCTTGGCATGGAATCGCTGCTCGTCGGCTTCGCGCAGGACGACGACCGCATCCATTCGCCGAACGAGAAATACGAGCTGTCCTCCTTCCACAAGGGACAGAGAAGCTGGGCGCGCATCCTCGCAGCGCTCACCGCATGAAGGGGCTTTGAGTGACTATTCGCTTCCACAAGAACGACCTGCCGGATCTGTCGAACTACAATGTCGACGCGATCGCGATCGACACCGAGACGCTGGGTCTCAACCCGCATCGCGACCGGCTCTGCGTCGTGCAGATCTCGCCCGGTGACGGCACCGCCGACGTGATCCAGATCGACGCCGGCCAGAAGCGGGCGCCGAACCTGGTGTCGCTGCTGAAGAACCGGAAGATCACCAAGCTCTTCCACTACGGCCGCTTCGACATCGCGGTGCTCTACCAGACCTTCGGCGTCATGGCTGAGCCGGTGTTCTGCACCAAGATCGCCTCGCGTCTGGTGCGCACCTACACCGACCGGCACGGCCTCAAGGATCTCTGCAACGAGCTTCTCGGCGTCAGCCTCTCAAAGCAGCAGCAGTCATCTGATTGGGCTGCCGAGACCCTGTCGCCGGAGCAGCTGGAATATGCGGCATCCGACGTCCTTTACCTGCACCGCCTGCGCGAGAAGCTGATCTACCGGCTCGAGCGCGACGGCCGGATGAAGGAAGCCGAAGCCTGCTTCCGGTTCCTTCCGACTCGCGCCAAGCTCGATCTGATGGGCTGGGACGAGCAGGACATC
The DNA here is from genome assembly GCF_007829415.1 of Aminobacter sp. J44. Taxonomy (NCBI): domain Bacteria; kingdom Pseudomonadati; phylum Pseudomonadota; class Alphaproteobacteria; order Hyphomicrobiales; family Phyllobacteriaceae; genus Aminobacter; species Aminobacter sp. J44. Next base: position 51,226 of record NZ_VLJG01000018.1, read on the forward strand.
TTCGCCCACTCGTAAGCGACCTTACACGGCTGGGCTGCCCGCAAGCTTCGTCCTTGCCGGGGCCCGGTCGATGTAGGCCCAGGCCGGCCGTTCGAACAGGAAGCGGCCCCAGCCGATCCGCTGGATCAGCAGGTAGAGCACCACCGGGCCAACCACACCCGCAATCGTCACCAGCAGCGAGATCGTGCCGACATCGGTGATGATGCCGGTCTTGGTCAGCACCACGCGCGCCGTCGCCATCGGCAGGAAGAAGGCGAGGTAGACGACGATCGAGTGCTCGCCGAGCCAGCTCAGCCATCCCGTCCAGCGCGACCCGGCAACCAGCGACGAGACGGTGACAATCGCCATCGCACCCGCCGCACCCAGCACCAGCGAAATCAGCGGCAGCGTCGCCAGTCCCGGCTCGCCTTCTGCGGGCCCCAGCGGCTGCACCGCGAAGGCCAGCCACTCCGGCACAGGCATCGAAACGAACCAGGCATTGATGAGCGCCCAGACTGCAAGCCCCGCAAGGCTTGCCCCGCGATGCTCCGCCACCCAGTCGGCCAGTACGAAGATGCGGCTGGCAAGCGCGTAGCCTGCGAAGAAGTAGACGTAGCGGGCGCAGAATTCGTCGAACAGCATCCACCCGGTGTGGATCGGCAGCATCTCCAGGACCGCGGCCCACAGCAGCACGAACCAGACCGGCAGCCCCTTCACCAGCCGGGTGAAGATGAAGAAGATCGGCAGCATGTAGATGAACCACAACGTGCCGAACGGCTGGATGAACGAATAAAGGTACTGGACGATCGGTGCAGAAAGCCCCTCCTCCATCGCCATGCCCGGCGCCTTGAAGGCGAACTGGATCGTCAGCCACAGAATGTAGAAGTAGAGGAAGTGCACGACCTTGCGGTCAATGTAGCGCAACCACGGCCGGTCGATCACAAGGCCGAGGAACAGGCCGGAGATCAGGAAGAAGTCCGGCATGCGGAACGGCCGCGCGAAGGCGACCACGTCGTGCATCCAGCCGGTCTCATCGAGCGCGAGCCCGACGCCCAGCGTCGAATGCATCATGACGACGAAGATGATGCAGATGCCCTTGGCGGTATCGACCCAGCCAACCCGTGATGTCGCCATAGCGATCCCCACCCTGTTCTGGCGTTGCTTGCCATGACTGTAGGGAAGAAGCGAAACGGAACAGTTAAGCGGCGAGGTTTATGAAGTTTTACGCCCGCACGACCTTGAGCGCCTTGTCGAACACGGTCAGGACGCGTTCGAGCTCGTGGCCGCGCTTGAGAATGAGCCCGCTTGCGGCCACCACCGAATAGGCGCCCTGCTTACGCGCCAGCGCCGGCGTCTTCACGATCCGATACAGGGGAACTTCGCTGGTGCGCCGGTAGATGGAAAATACGGCGCGGTCACGCAGGTGGTCGATGGCGTAGTCGCGCCATTCGCCTGCTCCGACCATTTCGCTGTAGATCCTCAGGATCCGATCCAGTTCTCGCCGGTGAAAGGTTACCGGTAGATCGTCCTTCTCACGCCGTACCTCGTTGAGAGGTATCACTATTGCGGAATCGTCCCTATCCTCCGCTCCCGCACCGTGATTGCTCATGCGTCAGCCTTTCAAAGACAGTTACAGCCGAACCGTCGCCCTTAAGAACCAGAATTGCAAGCCACAAAAACCCGGGTTGTTCCGTTGAAGTTTGAAAAGTTCAGATCACAAACCGGTATCATTTGTTTTCATAGGTGATGGCTTGCCTCATTTCTGCCATACTTTACACAAGTTGCCGCCCCAATCTAAAACGAACATGCAATTGTTGCCTGAGACGGTTCGATCCGGCCTGGCTCTGTAACCCCAAGCCCCCCGCCCACGGGGCCAACGTCGGATCGAACCAACTCCGGAAATTGCTCCGCCAGTCCGGGCAACATTGATCCCACAGCAGACACCCCTACCGGCGCTGAGCTTTTCGGTGCCGGTTTTGTATGTCTGGAGGTCTGAAAGCTTACCAGCTTTCCTGGCGCTGGACGATCGCGGCGCCGATCACCGGCCCCGGCAATCCGCCTTCCTTCATCGACTGCAGGAGTACTGCACAGCCGCCCGCCGCCTTGCGGGAAATCTCGCTCATCGGCAATTCGAGGCGCGTCGCCTTGCCGTGCCACTTGCCGGCCGAGTGGAAGCCGTTCACGGAATTCAGATAGGTGAAGCTGCGGCCGGTGTTCTTGCCGCGCTCGATCTTCACCTGCGTCGCGCGGTCGAAATAGACCAGCACGACATGGGCATCGCCCTTCCAGTTCTCGGCCTCGCCGGTCTCGATCACCAGCGAGTCGCCGCTGTAGGAGACGCTGACGTCGACGATCATGCCCTCGTTTGTACCGGCCATGCGGTTGATGGCGCCGTCGACCTTGTCGCGCTTGGCGCCATTGACTTCCTGCCGGCCGTTGACGATCGCCTGGGGGGTGTAGACGCTGCGGGTGCCGAAGGCGCGATTATACTGCTGCTGGCGCTGCGTGTTGTCGGCATTGGCCAGCGTATCGCGCCAGCCGAGATAGTCCCAGTAGTCGACGTGATAGGACAGGGCGACGACATCGCCTTCGAGTGCCAGCTGCGACAGATATTCGTCGGCCGGCGGGCACGAATTGCAACCCTGGCTGGTGAACAGTTCCACGACCCCTTTGGGTCGCTTCACGGGCTCTGCGGCAGAGGCGGATGACAAGGCAAAACCAAGCGTCGCCGCAACCAGGGTGAGGACTTTCATAGACAACGATTTATCCGAGCAGGGTGAAGACGCAAAACGCCGTTCTTTCTTTAGCCAGACTAGGCACAGGCCGCATCACCGGAAAGTCACGTTGCGGTGAAAATCTTGGTCCACAGCCCCTTTCCCGCGCGCATTTGCGCCAGAAAGTCGGCCATGGCCGCTTACGTCACGTTCGCGTGTGAGCCTGCCGCCGGTGCAACCCGACTCAGGCGAGGTTGTAGAAATCCTGGATGATCTTCCAGGCTTCCTCGGCGGTGTCGACGAAGTCGATGATGTTCTCGTCGCCCGGCGACACGGTGCCCTGCTCGACCAGGTAGTCGATGTTGACCGCCTTGCTCCAGAACTCCTTGCCGAACAGCAGCACCGGCACGCGTTCCATGCGCCCGGTCTGGATCAGCGTCAGCGTCTCGAACATCTCGTCCATGGTGCCGAAGCCGCCGGGGAAGATCGCCACCGCCTTCGCGCGCATGACGAAGTGCATCTTGCGGATCGCGAAATAGTGGAAGTTGAAGCAAAGCTCCGGCGTCACATACTCGTTCGGCGCCTGCTCGTGCGGCAGCACGATGTTGAGGCCGATGGTCGGCGCGCCGACGTCGTTGGCGCCGCGGTTGCCGGCTTCCATCACGCCAGGGCCGCCGCCGGTGACGACGACGAACTCGCGGTAGTAGGTCTTCGCTGACTCTTCCGAGCAAAGCCGCGCGAAGCGGCGCGCCTCGTCATAGTACTTGGCGTTGGCGAGCAGGTTCTTCTTCTGCGTCTCGTTCTTGGCGGCCCAGGCGTCGCCGCCGGGCTCCGGAATACGCGCGCCGCCGAACAGCACCACCGTCGAGCGGATACCACGCTCCGAGAGCAGCATGTCGGGCTTGAGCAGCTCGAGCTGGAGACGAACCGGGCGCAGCTCGCGCCGCGTCATGAAGTCCTCGTCGTCCCAGGCGAGGCGATAGGCCGGCGCGCGCGTCTGCGGCGTATCGGGGACAGCCTTTGCGCGGCCCAGGTCCTCGTCCGAGTGGGGCAGTGGCGTCCAGCCGGTTTTATCTTCCGGATTCATGTGCTTATCGTCCCGTTGATGTTTGCCGCCGCGCGGACGGTGCGTGATTGACCCCTTAGCATGCTTCGCCTATTTTCCGCGCCGGCCTGAGGGATCCCTTCTGAATCATCTTCCTGGCCGTCAGCCTTAACAGCGCCCAATGGAGCAATACAATGACCAAGCCGGATCTCGTATCCTTGGAGAGGACCATCGTGCAGGCCTTCGACGAGCGGGATGCGGTGAACGCCTCAACCCGCGGTGAAGTTCGCGATGCCGTCGAGGCCGCGCTCGAGCTTCTCGACAAGGGCCAGGTCCGCGTCGCCGAACGCAACGATGATGGCGCATGGGTGGTCAACGAGTGGTTGAAGAAGGCGGTCCTTCTTTCCTTCCGCCTCAACCCGATGGAAGTCATCAAGGGCGGCCCCGGCGACGCCGTGTGGTGGGACAAGGTCGCGTCGAAGTTCGACGGCTGGTCCGCCAACGAGTTCGAGCGCGCCGGCTTCCGCGCCGTTCCGGGCTCCATCGTGCGCCGTTCGGCCTTCATCGCGCCGGGCGCGATCCTGATGCCGTCCTTCGTCAATCTCGGCGCTTATGTCGGCGAAGGCACCATGGTTGACACCTGGGCAACCGTCGGCTCCTGCGCGCAGATCGGCAAGAACGTGCACCTGTCGGGCGGCGTCGGCATCGGCGGCGTGCTTGAGCCGCTGCAGGCCGGTCCGGTCGTTATCGAGGACAACTGCTTCATCGGCGCGCGCTCGGAAGTCGTCGAGGGCTGCATCATCCGCGAGGGCGCTGTGCTCGGCATGGGCGTCTTCATCGGCAAGTCGACCAAGATCGTCGACCGCGAGACGGGCGAGATCTTCTACGGCGAAGTTCCGCCGTACTCCGTCGTCGTGGCCGGCACCATGCCGGGCAAGCCGATGGGCAATGGCGAGCCTGGCCCGAACCTCTACTGCGCCGTGATCGTCAAGCGCGTCGACGAGAAGACCCGCTCGAAGACCTCGATCAACGACCTCCTCCGGGATTGATCGGCGGCCTTCCAGCCACCATCTGACCACGAGACAGACAGCGGAGCCGAATTTTGGCGAGCAACCAGATTTTCTGGCTCTTTTTCAGCTTTTCCGGCCGGGTTAGCCGCGCGGCCTATTTCCTGGCCGGAATGCTGATGATGATCATCGTGGTTTTTCTGGTCTATCGCGTTACCCTCGCCCAGCAGGCGGGGGTGAGCAGCGCCGGCTGGGATACCGCCCTCGTCGTCGCCCTGTTCGCGTCTCTCTGGACGCAGGCGGCGCTCGGGGCCAAGCGCCTGCACGACCTTGGCAAGCCCGGCCTCTATGCGGTTCTCCTCTTCGTGCCGCTCTTCAATTTTCTTGTTTTCGTGGCGCTCTGCCTGATGCCGGGAACGCCCGGCGCAAACCAGTTCGGCCGCTACACCAACGCGCCGAAATAGCCTCTGGCCCAGCAACTGGACCGGCCGGTCCATGATGACATGCCGCCGCGATTGGACTATCCCTCGCGGATCATGAATCTGCCAGTCGACCCCATCGAGAACCTCGCAACGCTCATTCGCTGCCCGTCGGTCACTCCGGCGGAAGGCGGCGCGCTGACCGCGCTTTCGGCCATGCTGCAGCCGCTCGGCTTCAGCACCGAGCGCGTCACCTTTACCGATTCCGGTACGCCGGACATCGAGAACCTCTACGCGCGCCTGTCCGGCAACGGCCCGCACCTGATGTTCGCCGGTCACACCGACGTCGTGCCGGTCGGCGACGGGGCCGCATGGACGCATCCGCCCTTTTCCGCCGAGATATCCAACGGTTTCATGTACGGGCGCGGCGCGGTCGACATGAAGGGCGGCATCGCCTGCTTCGTGGCCGCCGTCGCCCGCCACGTCGCCGAAAAGGGTTCGCTCAAGGGTTCCGTGTCGCTGCTGATCACCGGCGACGAGGAAGGCCCGGCCGTCAACGGCACCATCAAGCTGCTCGAATGGGCCGCCCAACGCGGCGAGAAGTGGGACGCCTCGATCGTTGGCGAGCCGACGAACCCCAATGTCCTCGGCGACATGATCAAGATCGGCCGCCGCGGCTCCGTCTCCGGCGACATTGTCGTTAACGGCCGCCAGGGCCACGTCGCCTATCCGCATCTCGCCGACAATCCGGTTCGAGGCCTCGTCACGCTGGTCGACTCGCTGCTCGATCCGCCGTTCGATGAAGGCTCGGCCGACTTCCAGCCTTCCAATCTCGAAGTCACCACCATCGACGTCGACAACGCCGCCACCAACGTCATTCCGGCCAAGGCGAAGGCCACCTTCAACATTCGCTTCAACGACAACTGGACGGCGGAGACGGTGCAGGCCGAGATCCACAACCGGCTCGATCGCGCCGCCGCGCGCAAGCGCCTGCGCAAGGGCAAGGAGGAGCCGATCGACTACGAGCTCACCTGGCGCGACCGTCCGAGCCACGTGTTCCTCACGCGCGACGAGAAGCTCGTCAACACGCTGAGCTCGTCGGTCGAGGCCGTCACCGGTCGCAAGCCGGCGCTGTCGACCTCCGGCGGCACCTCCGACGCCCGCTTCATCAAGGACTACTGCCCGGTCGTCGAATTCGGCCTCGTCGGCCAGACCATGCACATGGTCGACGAGCGCGTCGCCCTTGAGGATCTCGAGACACTGACGCAAATCTATCAGCGTTTCCTCGAAGACTGGTTCGGCTGACATGCTCCCCGCCGTCGACGTCCATCGCCATCTCACCGGTGTCTGGCAGATGATGACCGGACGCCGCGACGGGATCAGGCTACTCGACATCAGCATCGACGGCTTCTGGAACTCGTTCTACGCGATCATCGTCGCCCTGCCGGTGATGCTGTCAGGCTGGGCCTCGCTCGCCGCGGACCTTACCATGGGCGGCGGCAGCGCCTCCGAGCGCTTCGGGCTGGTGCTGCGCATGGCCGTGGTCGACTTCGGCGCCTGGGTGCTGCCCATCGTCGGCCTTGCCTTCGTCGCCGGCATGATCGGCATTCGCGACCGCTTCGTGCACTATGTGGTGGCGACGAACTGGGCTACGGCGCTGTTTGCGTGGTTCATGCTGCCGACCAACCTTCTGCGCCTTGTCTGGCCTGACGCAGGCGAAGTCGCGACGACCATCGCGCTGGTGATCTTCCTCGTCAGCATGGTGCTGTCTTGGCGCCTCACCAACGCGGCCCTCAACAAAGGGCCCGCGGTCGCAACCGGCGTCTTCACCGGCATGCTGATCGCGTCGCTATTGGTGCTGTTCCTGCTTCAGGATCTTCTGGGCGTGCCGTCGCTTCAGTAGTCGACGCCGACGAGATAGAGCCCGTCCGGCGGCGCGACCTGGCCGCAGCGCGAGCGATCGGCAGCCTTCAGCGCGGCCTCGAGATCATCAGCCGTCCACGCACCCTCGCCCACCCGCTTCAGCGAGCCCACCATCGAGCGCACCTGATTGTGCAGGAACGAGCGCGCCGAGGCATGGACCTCGATAAGGTCGCCATTGCGGATGACGTCGAGCCGGTCGAGCGTCTTTTCCGGGCTCGCCGCTTGGCACTGAACCGAGCGGAACGTGGTGAAATCGTGCTTGCCGAGGAGCCGCTGCGCCGCCTCGTGCATCGCATCGACGTCGAGCGGGCGCGGCACGTGCCACACATTGCCTCGCATCAATGCCGCCGGTGCGCGGCGGTTGAGGATCGCATAGAGATAGTGGCGAGCCTTGGCCGAGAAGCGAGCGTCGAAATCGTCGGAGACGATCGCCGCCTTGAGGATAGACACCCGCTCGCCCGCAAGCTTCAGGTGCGCGTTGAGCGCGCCCTGCACCTTGTCTGAAGTGTATTCGCGCGGAAGATCAAAGTGCGCCACCTGCGCCGTCGCATGCACCCCGGCATCGGTCCGCCCCGCGCCGCGGATCGTCACGCTCTCGCCGCTGAAGGCCAAGATCGCGCTCTCGATCGCGCCCTGCACCGAAGGCAGCTCCGCCTGGCGCTGCCAGCCGGCATAGCCCTGGCCGTCATATTCGATGTCGATGCGGTAACGAGGCATACGCTGGGTCCGGGTTCAGAGGAACCGGTCTCCCTTAACGAGTTTCGCGCCGCGAAGGAACTCGTCCGCGCCCATCGGCTTGCCACCGGCGCGCTGCACTTCGATCAGCCGCACTGCCCCTTGGCCGCAGGCAACGACCAGTCCGTCGTCGCCGACGATCTCTCCGGGCTCGCCCTTCCCTTCCGCGGGCGCGGAGCGCAGCAGCTTCACGCGCTCGGCACGGTCGCCAACCTTCATCTCGCACCACGCGCCGGGGAACGGCGACAGGCCACGAATGTGGCGGTCAACCTCCGCCGCCGGACGGGTCCAGTCGACCCGCGTCTCGTCCTTGCCGATCTTCTTGGCGTAGATCGCGCCGTCTTCCGCCTGCGGCGTCAGCGTCAGGGTGCCCGCCTCCAGCGCCGCCAGCGCCTCGACCATCAGCCTGCCGCCCACTTCCATCAGCCTGTCGTGCAGTTCGCCCGCCGTCATCTGCGGGCCGATGGCAACCTCTTCGGTCATCGCGACCGGGCCCGTATCGAGACCCTCATCCATCTTCATCACCATCATGCCGGTGCGCTCATCGCCCGCCATGATCGCGCGCTGGATCGGCGCCGCCCCGCGCCAGCGCGGCAGCAGCGACGCATGCCCGTTGAAGGCTCCGAAGCGGGTTCCTTCCAGAATCGCCTTTGGCAAGAGCAGCCCGTAGGCAACGACGACCGCGGCATCGGCATCCAGCGCGCGGAACGCTTCCTGCTCGTCTTCGCGCTTCAGCGAAGTGGGCGTACGCACTTCCAGCCCCCGGCTTTCCGCCAGCTGGTGCACCGGCGACTTGGTCAGTTCCAGCCCGCGACGCCCCGCCGGGCGCGGCGGCTGCGAGTAGACGGCCACCACCTCGTGCCCCGCGTCGAGGATCGCGCGCAGCGTCTCGGCGGAAAATTCCGGCGTTCCCATGAAGACAATTTTCAGAGGCATTGTGGTCCTGTAGCTGTTCGTCGCCCTGCTTCAACGCGCATTTTCCGGCAAGGTCAACCCTGCGACGAATTGGCTCAGAGGCCGCTAAACCCGTAAAGAATTGGCTCAAAATTACTTGGCGCTATTAGCTCCGCCTCAACAATTAACCTCCGCTTAATTACGTAACGTTAGCTTTGATCCTCGACGGCTGCACGAATGCTGCGCCTTCTGGTGAATTGGTACGGTCACCGAGATGACCGTCTGCTGGATTGCCTGGGCATAAAGTGCGCGAGGGGGTAGCGACTTTGGGTACGGGGAAACAGGCATCACAGCCGGCACAGGCAGCGCCGCGCGCCAACGACACCGCGGGCGGGCGCAAGGACCCCGCAGCTACGATCGTCTACACCATGCGACAGCTGGCCGTCGCCGGTCTGCCGCGCAACTACGAACTCTTCTACGAGGCCATCACCAGCGGCAACAAGGAGCTGTCCGACGCCCTCTCGGCACTCGGTTCGCGCCCGTCGCAGAAGGATCTCGACGAGATCGCGCGCAAATTCCTTCCGCGCAACGATTCCTGGCTGATCTCCGAGGCCCGCGACAGCATCATGGAAAAGCTGTCGGAGATCCTGGCCCTTCTCAAGAAGGACCGGGCGTCGATGGAGACCTACGGCAAGATCCTTGGCGAGGCCTCGACGGGCCTCAGCGCCCGCCCGCCGCTCAACCGCGAGTTTCTGGAGCGGATCATCAGCGTTACCGCGACCGCGACGAAATCCTCAATCGACAACCGCCGCCATCTCACCTCGACGATCAGCGACAAGTCGAACGAGCTGCAGGAAATGAAGACCACCCTCGAGGAGTACAAGCGCCTCGCGGAGACGGATTCGCTAACGCAGCTTTACAACCGCCGCGCCTTCGACAGGACGCTCACCGCAATTTACGACGATGCGCGCGGGCCGATGTTCGGCTCGCTGATCCTGATCGACATCGACCGCTTCAAGCAGATCAACGATCGCTTCGGCCACCCGGTGGGTGACCGCATCATCCAGCTGGTCGCCAACATCATCCGCTCGGCCACGATGGAAAGCGCCTTCGTCGCCCGCACCGGCGGCGAGGAGTTCGCGGTCATCCTGCACGGCTTCAACGAGGACAAGACGGCACAGGTCGCGGAAGAGATCCGCAATGCTGTCAGCACCGCCCCGTTCCTGAACTTTTCCAACGCTACCAACTACGGACCGATCACGGTCTCGGTCGGCCTCTGCATGGCCGCGCAGGCGCAGGGCCCCGACGACCTCTACTGCCGCGCCGACCGCGCGCTCTATGCCTCTAAGGCTGCCGGCCGCAACCGCGTTACCCGCGCCTCCCATCTCGAGGAAGGCGGCCTGATGAAGAACTGGCTGCTGTATCGCAGGGACTAGGCGAGAGGCCGGGCAGCACCGGAAGGGTTAGGGCAGCTACGCTTACAACCCGCTTGCACAGCGGGCATTTCAACATACTATGCCCGGCAATTCGATCATGGCTTCGGCCGGATTGAGCACGACCTGGTCAACTTGCATCAGCCCAGCTCGGATTTGCTCCCTATTTTACCTCGACGCCCTGACAGCCCCCTCCACCACCTTCGGTGGTTCCCCTCCCCCGCGATGCGGGGGAGGATCCGGGCGTGCCCGTTGATGTGCCGGAAAACGAGAAACGCTGAGCTCTGCTAACCGATGACTGGTTGAACCGTCTGCCGCACAAGTTGCGCCTACGAAGATGACGCGGCGCGCGTGAAAGTCCGCGACCTCGGATCCTCCCCCGCACCGCGGGGGAGGTGGCGCGAAGCGCCGGAGGGGGCTCGCGGAGCGCCGAACCCCGGCTGCGGGATCTGTTGCCGCGAGCGTCCAAAGCCCCGGCGCATCCGCGATCGCACGACACCATGCCAGCTTCGTCATCCTCGGCTTGAGCCGCGGNGGGGCGTCAGCGTTCAGGCATGGATCCATGGGTCGCACTCCGCTTCGCTCCGTTTGCCCCAGGATGACGAGGGGCAAAGGGCTTCGCGCGGCCATTGCCGCTTCGCCTAAACGCCTCCACTTCGTCATCCCCGCCAAGCCCGCGAAGCGGGCGCGAGCAGGGGATCCATGCCTGAACATCTCCACGCTACCGGCAGTCGCGCACTCGCTGCCATGCTCATCCGTCGCGCTCCGGGCTCGCGCGCACCTTAGCGAAGGCCTGGCGAACAAGTGCGGTGGCCGCCCCTGTTCTTCACCGCTGATGAGCCGGAAGCGTTCCGGCATGGATACCCCGGTCGAGCCGGGGTATGACGAAGTGGAAGCGCAACAAGAAACTGGCGAGACGAGTGCGACGTCCCTCTCGGTAGTCGGTAACGTGAGACCACGACACCAAAACCTCGTCATCCCCGCCAAGCCCGCGAAGCGGGCGCGAGCAGGGGATCCATGCCTGAACGGTTCCGTCACGCCAGCGGTGCAGATCAAAGAGCAGGCGCCGCCACCCTAAGTCCCCTAGCTCCCTACTCCCCTAAGCCCTTAAGCCCCTACTCCCTACTTCGTCCCGTACATCCGATCGCCGGCGTCGCCGAGGCCGGGGACGATATAGCCCTTCTCGTTCAGCTTCTCGTCGATCGAGGCGGTGAAGACCGGCACGTCGGGATGGGCCGTGGTGAAGCGCTCGATGCCCTCGGGGGCCGCGAGCAGGCAGAGGAAGCGGATGTTGGTCGCGCCGCGCTCCTTGAGCTTTTCGACCGCCGCGATCGCCGAATTGGCCGTCGCCAGCATCGGGTCGACAACGATCACGAGGCGATCCTCGAGATTGCTCGGCGCCTTGAAGAAATATTCCACCGCCTGCAGGGTGTCATGGTCGCGGTACAGGCCAATATGGGCGACGCGCGCGGCCGGCACCAGGTCAAGCATGCCGTCGAGCAGGCCGTTGCCGGCGCGCAGCACCGAGGCGAACACCAGCTTCTTGCCCTCGAGCGTCGGTGCTTCCATCGTCACCAGGGGCGTTTCGATGGTGCGGGTGGTGAGTTCGAGGTCGCGGGTGACCTCGTAGCACAAGAGCAGCGAGATCTCGCGCAGGAGGCGGCGGAAACTCGCCGTCGACGTATCCTTGTCGCGCATGATGGTCAGCTTGTGCTGCACAAGTGGATGGTCGACGACTGTTACGCCCTGCATCTGTCTCTCCGCATACCGGTTACTGCTACCAATCTATCGTCTCCTACCCCGCGCGAATACCGAGGCAAAGCCCGCAATCACAGATTTCAGCGTCTCGGCGCCGCCGCGTCGAGCCTTGCCAGCAGTTGCGCGCGTGTCTTGCGGTCGACGAATGCCGCTTCGAGCGCGGTGCGGGTGATCTTGTGCAGCTGCCGCGCGGTGAGGCCAAACTGCTTCTCTGCCTCGTCGTATTCGCGCTTCAGCGACGTCCAGAAATAGGGCGGGTCGTCCGAGTTGAGCGTCACCTTGCAGCCTGCGGCGAGAAACTTTGGCAGCGGATGCTCGGCAAAGGACGGAAACACCTTGAGCTCGATGTTGGAGACCGGACAAATCTCCAGCACGATGCCTTCGTCGGCGATCCGTTTGACGAGGTCCGGGTTCTCGATCGCCTGTACGCCGTGGCCGATCCGGCTCGGGCGCAGGTGATTGAGGGCATCCGCCACGCTCTCCCAGCCGCCGAACTCGCCGGCATGGGTGGTGATGCCAAGGCCTGCCTCGCGGGCAATCTCGAAGGCGCGGACATAGTCTTCCGTGTCGCCAAAGCGCTCGTCGCCTCCCATGCCGAAGCCAGTCACCAGCGGGTGCCGGCAGGTCGCCGCGAAGCGCGCCGCAGCCTCGACCGATTCGACGCCGAAATGGCGCACGCCGGTGACGATCATGCGGCCTTCGATGCCGGTCTTGGCCTTTGCGCGTAGCATCCCCTCGCCCAGCGCATCCGTATAGGCCTTCGGCGAAAGCCCCGCGCGCCGGGCATGATCGGGCGAGGTGAAGACTTCCGAGTAGATGCAACCATCACGCGCCAGCGAGCTTAAATAATGCTCGGCGAGCCGGGCATAGTCTTCTTCGGTGCGAAACAGGTCAGCCGCGAAGTCATAGGCCGCGAGGAACGACGTGAAGTCATGCCAGACGAAGGTGTTGTCGCGGATGAAGCCGTCGGTCGGCTGGTTGTACTTTCGTGCCTGCTCGATGACGAGTTCGGGAGCTGCGGCTCCCTCGATATGGCAGTGGATCTCGGCCTTCAGCACCATACGCTTCTCCGGCATTTCCCGCACGCGAGGCGCGGCCGTTAATCGCGGGATCAACAATAGCGCGCGGGTGCATCATCGGCTATGGTCCGGCGCAAATTCGAACGGGTGACGCGTATGTCCGAACAGCGTACGACCGCTTCAGGCGGCATGGAAACAGCCTACGGCTTTCGCCAGGTCGGCCAGGGTGAGAAGCAGGGCCTCGTCAACGAGGTCTTTCACAAGGTCGCAAACCGCTATGACCTGATGAACGACCTGATGTCGGCAGGCATGCACCGCGTCTGGAAGGACGCGATGGTGACCTGGCTCAATCCACCGAAGACCCGACCCGACTGGCGCGTGCTCGACGTTGCCGGCGGCACCGGCGACATCGCCTTCCGCATCGTCGAGGCATCGAACCGCAATGCCCATGCCACCGTGCTCGACATCAACGGCTCGATGCTGTCCGTCGGCCGCGACCGCGCCGACAAGCGCGGGCTCTCGTCTTACGTCGACTTCGTCGAGGCGAATGCGGAGGAACTGCCGTTCGAGGACAACACCTTCGATGCCTACACGGTCGCCTTCGGCATCCGCAACGTGCCGCGCATCGACGTGGCGCTGAGCGAAGCCTACCGCGTGCTCAAGCCCGGCGGGCGCATCATGGTGCTGGAATTCTCCGAGGTCACCACGCCGCTCCTCGACCGCTTCTATGACACCTGGTCGTTCAACGCGATCCCGCGCATCGGCGACGCCGTCACCGGCGACGGCGAGCCGTACCGCTACCTTGTCGAGTCGATCCGCAAGTTCCCGAACCAGAAGAATTTTGCGACCATGGTCGAGCGCGCCGGCTTCGAGCGCGTGACCTGGCGCGACTATTCGGGCGGTATCGCCGCCTGCCACTCGGGCTGGAAGCTTTGAGGCGGCAGAACGGATGAGCACCATCGCCGCCTGGTTCCGGCTGGTTCGCGCCGGCTGGATCATGACCCGCGAAGGCGTCATCGCCGCCCTGCCCGGCGACCAGCTTTACGGCATGCCGAAGTTCGGCTGGCGCATCGCGCGCCTGCTGACCCGGCGCGGCGCGAAATACCAGCGGCGCGAGCTCAGGCTGTCACGCGCGATCGACCGCCTCGGCCCGTCCTACGTCAAGCTCGGCCAGTTCCTGGCGACGCGCCCGGACGTTGTCGGCGCGGAAATTGCCGCCGACCTCGCCAACCTCCAGGACAGGATGGAAAAGTTCCCGATGGCGGAGGCCGTCGAGGAAATCGAGGCCTCGCTGGGCCGTCCTATCGACGCGCTGTTCACCTCCTTCGAGGAGCCGATTGCAGCCGCCTCCATCGCGCAGGTCCACCCGGCACGCGTCAATCGCAACGGCGTCGAGGTACCGGTCGCGGTCAAGGTGACCCGTCCGGGCGTGCGCCAGCGCTTTTACGCCGACCTTGAAAGCTACTTCCTCGCGGCGCGGATGCAGGAGCGGTTCATGCCGTCGATGCGCCGCCTAAAGCCCGTTGAAGTGACGCGAGGTCTCGCCCAGACCACCAAAATCGAGATGGATCTGCGCCTCGAGGCTGCGGCCCTCTCCGAACTCGGCGAGAACACGAAGAGCGATCCCGGCTTCCGCGTGCCCTGGGTCGACTGGGAGCGCACCGGCCGCGACGTCATCACCATGGAGTGGATCGACGGCGTCAAGATGAACGACGTCGAGGGCCTGCTCGCCGCCGGCCACGACCTGCCGAAGCTTGCAGTCACGCTGATCCAGTCGTTCCTGCGCCACACGCTGCGCGACGGCTTCTTCCATGCGGATATGCACCCGGGCAACCTGTTCGTCGAGGCGGATGGCACCATCGTCGCCGTCGATCTCGGCATTGCCGGCCGCCTTGGCAAGAAGGAGCGCCGCTTCCTCGCCGAGATCCTCTACGGCTTCATCACCCGCGACTATCTGCGCGTGGCCGAGGTTCACTTCGAAGCCGGCTATGTGCCGCGCACGCATGACGTCAACGCCTTCGCGCAGGCGATCCGCGCGATCGGCGAGCCGATCCACGGCCAGCCGGCCGAGACCATTTCGATGGCGCGGCTGCTGACGTTGCTGTTCGAGGTGACCGAGCTCTTCGACATGGAAACGCGCACCGAGCTGGTGCTGCTGCAGAAGACCATGGTCGTCGTTGAGGGCGTTGCCCGCACGCTCGACCCCACCTTCAACATGTGGCGCGCGGCGGAACCCGTCGTCGGCAGCTGGATCCGTGACAATCTTGGCCCCAAGGGCATGCTCGACGATTTGCGCGACGGCCTGCACGCCGCCGCCGCCCTTGCCCGGCAGGCGCCGGAAATCGCCGCCCGCACCGAGCGGCTGTCGCGCGAAATCGACGCGATGGCCGAGAATGGCCTTCGCTTCGACGACGAAACCGCCCGCAAGATCGGTCAGGCCGAAGCCCGCCACACCCGCTCCGGCCGCATTGCCCTCTGGGTCATCGCCGCGCTGCTTGCCTGGATAGGCTGGCAGATTGGGTGATTTGACTGCAATGACAGCAAAACCTATTTTGCTGGCAGTGGAGGCAGACATGGCAACCCTGACGATCAGGAACGTTCCGGAGCAAGTGAAGCAGGCGATCCGCAAGCGGGCTGCCGAGCGCGGCGTGTCGATGGAACAGGAGGCGCGCGAAGCTTTGGCGCGCGGGGCTGCGACCGCGCCTGCGCGGCCCAAGCCATCGATCGAAGCCATGTCCGCATTGGGACGCAAGCCGGTAGAGCCATTTGACCTCAAGCAGGTCAGTGACGAGATGTGGGAAGAAGGCCTTCGGTGAATTCGTTCGTCACCGACACTTCCGCCATCATCGCATTGCTCAACGACGAGGCCGAGGCCGCCGGTTTCAAGGTGGCCTTCCATGAAGCCGATGCCGTATTCATCAGTTCTGCGACCCTGTTTGAGCTTAGCTGTGTCGCGCGCGGTATCCGCTTCGTCGATAGCAGCGCTCGACTGCTTTCGCTCCTCGATCTTCTCGCCCTTACGTCCGTGCCCTTTGACGACGAACAACTCGCTATCGCGCGACGCGCGTACACGACCTATGGCCGAGGCTCCGGTCATCCGGCCAGGCTCAACATGGGTGACTGCTTTTCCTACGCGCTGGCGAAATCGCGAAACCTTTTGCTGCTATTCAAGGGCGATGATTTCGCCCACACCGACATCGAACCCGTATTGAGGCGGCCATGAGCCTTTCTAAAAAGCGCATCCTGCTCATCATTGGCGGCGGCATTGCCGCCTACAAGTGCCTCGACCTGATCCGCAGGCTGCGCGAACGGGGTGCGGCGGTGCGCTGCGTGATGACGAAGGGCGCGCAGGAATTCATCACCCCGCTCTCCGTCGGGGCGCTTTCCGCCGATCACGTCTTCACCGAACTGTTCGACCGCCAGGACGAGCACGATGTCGGCCACATCCGCCTGTCGCGCGAGGCCGACCTTCTCGTCGTCGCGCCTGCAACCGCCGACCTGATGGCGAAGATGGCGCATGGCCATGCCGACGACCTTGCCTCGACCGTGCTGATGGCGACCAACAAGCCGGTGCTGATTGCGCCAGCCATGAATCCGATGATGTGGAACCATCCTGCGACGCGCCGCAACCGCGAGACGCTCCAGCGCGACGGCATCCATTTCGTCGGGCCGATGCGCGGCGAGATGGCCGAAAGCGGCGAGGCCGGCGAAGGCCGGATGGCCGAGCCACTCGACATCGTCGCGGCGATTGCCGCTCTCCTCGACGACACTCCGAAGCCGCTTGCGGGCAAGAAGATCATCGTCACCTCCGGCCCGACGCATGAGCCGATCGATCCGGTCCGCTACATCGCCAACCGTTCCTCGGGCAAGCAGGGCCACGCGCTGGCGGCAGCCCTCGCAAAACTCGGCGCCGACGTGCGCCTCGTATCCGGGCCGGTGACGATTCCCGATCCCGCGGGCGTTTCCGTTCATCGCGTCGAGACGGCGCGGCAGATGCTGGCAGCGGTCGAAGCCGAGCTTCCGGCCGATGCCGGCGTGTTCGTCGCCGCCGTCGCCGACTGGCGCACGGAGGGCGAGGCCAGCCAGAAGATCAAGAAGGAGCCCGGCAAGGGCGCGCCTTCCCTGCAGATGGTCGAAAACCCTGACATTTTGGCCACCATCGGCCATCACGCGCAGCGCCCTGCCCTTGTCGTCGGCTTTGCCGCAGAGACGCAGAACGTCATAGAGAACGCGCGCAAGAAGCTCGACAAGAAGGGCGCGGACCTGATCGTCGCCAACGACGTGTCGCACGACAGCGGCATCAATCCCGGCGGCGTAATGGGCGGCGACCGCAATTCGGTGCGGATCGTGACGCGAGACGGCGTCGAGGACTGGCCCGAGCTTTCCAAGGACGAAACCGCCGCACGCCTTGCGGAGATGATCGCGAGAAGGCTGCAGTAACTGGTCTTTTTCGCAACTCGCACTCCACAACGCGCCTCCACCATAAATGGGGGAGGATTCTCAGGCTGCGGAGGCGGCAACGACGCGCCCCTTCCTGAAACGTTCAGGCATGGATCCTCGGGTCAAGCCCGAGGATGACGACGGGAAAAGCGCCGCAGAACAATGCGGAGACGCTGATGCCGGCCGGAGGTGCTTCGGTCCCGTGACTTTGCCGGCAACACGAATACCTCTCAATTTCGTCATCCTCGGGCTCGACCCGAGGATCCATGCCTGAACGTCGAAGCATGGGCCGACGCCGCAGACCGGGCGGCTACCTCCGCCGTCCCTACCCTGCCCTCACCCTTCTCAACACCGCCTTCGGTGTGCGGGGTCTGGCCTCGCCGATCGAATAGGCGGCAGTGAGCGCGGCCGCCGCCTCATCCGCCTCAGCCTCTCTGCGCGCGTGGACCAGCGCGAGCCGGTCGCCCGCGCGCACCTCGGCGCCAACCGGCAGAATGTCGGAGATCCCGACCGCATGGTCGATCTCCTGCTCGGGCCTCGTGCGGCCGCCGCCGAGTCCCACCACCTCCATGCCGATCTCGCGCGAGCGGATGCCGGTGACGAAGCCGGACGCGACCGACCTCACCTCGCGCACCACCGGCGCCCTTGGCAGATAGTCCTGATAGCGCTCGACGAAATCCGCCGGCCCGCCAAGCGCTGCCACCATCCGCCCGAACACGTCGGCTGCTCGACCGCTTTCCAGCGCATCGCTTGCGCGGCGTTCGGCCTGCGTATGCGTCTGAGCAATTCCCGCGGCCAGCAGCATTTCGGCTGCGAGGCCGATCGTCACCTCGCGCAGGCGCGGGTCGCGCCGGCGGCTGGTCAGCATCTCGACGGCATTCGCCACCTCCAGCGCATTGCCGGCCGCGCTCGCCAGCGGCTGGTTCATGTCGGTAATCAGCGCGCTTGCCGGCAGCCCCGCCCCGTCCGAAACCTCGACGAGGCTCTGCGCCAGCGCCGAGGCCGCCTTCGTGGAGGACATGAAGGCGCCGTTGCCGGCCTTGACGTCCAGCACCAGCGATTGCACCCCCGCGGCGAGTTTCTTCGACAGGATCGAGGCAGTGATCAGCGGCACAGACTCGACCGTCGCCGTCACGTCGCGGATGGCATAGAAGCGCTTGTCGGCCGGCGCGAGATCGGCGGTCTGGCCGATGATGGCGCAGCCCGTCTGGCGCACCACCTTGCGGAACAGCGCATTGTCCGGCTGGCTCACATAGCCCGGAATGGCGTCCATCTTGTCGAGCGTGCCGCCGGTGTGGCCGAGACCGCGCCCCGAAATCATCGGCACATAGGCGCCGCAGGCGGCGACGATCGGCGCAAGCAAAAGGGAGACGTTGTCGCCAACGCCTCCCGTCGAATGCTTGTCGGTAACGGGCCCCGGCAGGTCCGACCAGTCGAGGACGGAGCCGGAATCGCGCATCGCCAACGTCAGCGCCACCGCCTCGTCGCGGCTCATGCCGTTGAAGAAGACTGCCATGGCGAATGCCGCCACCTGGCCTTCGGAAAAGCTCCCCGAGACGAGACCGTCGACGAAGGCGACGATCTCTTCCCGGCTCAGGTCCCCGCCATCACGCTTCTTGCGAATGATCTCCTGCGGGAACATGGGGCTTTCCTTTCGATCAGCCGGCCCGGTCGCGCGCCTTCAGCTCGAGGCGCCGTGCGTGCAGCACCGGCTCGGTGTAGCCCGAGGGCTGCTCGCGGCCCTTGAAGACGAGGTCGCAGGCGGCGAGGAAGGCAATCGAGTTCTCGAAGTCGGGCGCCATCGGCCGGTAGAGCGGGTCGCCCTCGTTCTGCCGGTCAACGACGGCCGCCATGCGCTTCATCGTCTCCATTACCTGATCGCGCGAAACGACGCCGTGGTGCAGCCAGTTCGCCATGTGCTGGGCCGAGATGCGAAGCGTCGCGCGGTCTTCCATCAGGCCGACATCGTTGATGTCCGGCACCTTGGAGCAGCCGACGCCCTGGTCGATCCAGCGCACGACATAGCCGAGAATGCCCTGCGCATTGTTGTCGAGCTCGCGCTGGATTTCCTCGGGCGTCCAGTTCGGACGGGTCGCAACCGGAACCGACAGGATATCCGACAGCTTCGCACGCTCGCGATTGCGCAGGCTCTCCTGCACCGCATGCACGTCGACCTTGTGGTAGTGGGTCACGTGCAGGGTGGCGGCCGTCGGCGACGGCACCCAGGCGGTGTTGGCACCAGCCTTGGGATGCGCGATCTTCTGCTCCAGCATCGCAGCCATCATGTCGGGCATCGCCCACATGCCCTTGCCGATCTGGGCGCGGCCGGAAAGGCCGCATTCGAGGCCGATGTCGACGTTCCACTGCTCGTAGGCGCCGATCCAGGCGGCCTGCTTCATGTCGCCCTTGCGGATCATCGGGCCGGCTTCCATCGAGGTGTGGATCTCGTCGCCTGTGCGGTCGAGGAAGCCGGTGTTGATGAACACCACGCGCTCCCTGGCGGCGCGGATGCACTCCTTGAGGTTCACCGTCGTGCGGCGCTCCTCGTCCATGATGCCCATCTTGATGGTGTTTGGCGCCATGCCGACCAGCTTCTCGACGCGGGTGAAGAGGTCGACCGCGAAGGCGACTTCCTCCGGGCCGTGCATCTTCGGCTTCACGACATACATCGAGCCGGCGCGGCTGTTGGCGCGGCGGCCGTTCGGGCCGACGTCATGCAGCGCGATCAGCGCGGTGATCGCGGCATCCATGATGCCTTCCGGGATTTCGGAGCCGCCGGCCAGCAGGATCGCCGGGTTGGTCATCAGGTGACCGACATTGCGCACCAGCATCAGCGAGCGGCCTGGCAGCACCAGCTTCTTGCCGTCCACGCCGGTGTATTCGCGATCCGGGTTGAGCCTGCGGGTAAAGGTCTTGCCGCCCTTCTCGATTTCCTCGGCAAGGTCGCCCTTCATCAGGCCAAGCCAGTTGCGGTAGACGGCGACCTTGTCCTCGGCGTCGACGGCGGCGACCGAGTCCTCGCAGTCCTGGATCGTCGTCAGCGCCGCCTCGAGGATGACATCGGCAATGCCGGCCTTGTCGGTCTTGCCGATCGGGCTGTCGCGGTTGATGACGATCTCGAGGTGAAGGCCGTTCTTCGTCAGCAGGATCGAGGTGGGCGCGAGCGCATCGCCAAGGTAGCCCGCAAGCTGCGAGCCATCGGTGAGGCCGGTCATCGCGCCGTCCTCGAGCGTCACCGCCAGACGGCCTTCGGCAATCGCGAACGACTTCGCGTCCTTCCAGCTCGCACGATCAAGCGGCGCGCTTTCATCGAGGAAGTTGCGGGCCCAGGCGATCACTTTCTCGCCGCGCACCGGGTTGTAGCCCTTGCCCTTCTCGGCGCCGCCATCTTCCGGAATGGCGTCCGTGCCGTAGAGCGCGTCATAGAGCGAGCCCCAGCGCGCATTGGCGGCGTTGAGCGCATAGCGCGCATTCATCACCGGCACGACCAGCTGCGGGCCGGCAACGACGGCGATCTCCGGATCGACGTTCTCGGTCGTGACCGTGAACTCCGGGCCCTCCGGCAGCAGGTAGCCGATCTCGCGCAGGAACGCTTCGTATGCGGCCATGTCCGACGGCGCGCCGTTGGCGCGGTGCCAGTCGTCGATCTTCGCCTGCAGCTCGTCGCGCTTTGCCAGCAGCGCCCGGTTTTTCGGCGTCAGCTCGCTGGCGATGGCGGCAACGCCTGCCCAGAACGCGTCTGCCTCTACTCCGGTCCCCGGAAGCGCCTCCTCCGCTACAAAGCGGTGCAACTCCGCCGCGATTTGAAGACCGTGCGCGTTGACGCGATCCGACATGCTTACCTCCAATAGATGTCAATTGCGCAGGTCTTTCACCACGCCCGGGGCTGCGGGTCAATTCGCGTGTGTATTGAAAGACTGTTGCTGATCCGGGCGCAATTCGGCCAGGCGAAGCGGCTGGTTGCACCGGCAAGCGAATTGAACAAATACTGTCCGATCGGCTGCCGTGATGGGGCAAATTAAAAAGGGGGACAGAGCACGGGACCGACCAGAGCAACTTCAAGCCCTTGAGAGGGGACGCAAGATGGAATGGATCACCGGCTTCTTCTCACTTCTCGATAGCCTGACCTGGGGATGGGCGCTTATTCCGATCCTCGTGGTCTTCGGCATCTTCATCACGGCGATGACCGGCTTCGTCCAGTTCGAATACTTCTTCCGCATGTTCCGGGTCCTGACGTCGGACGACGAGGGCGCGGACCCCAACGCGGTCAGTGCACGTCAGGCACTGCTCGTTTCGGTTGGCGGTCGCGTGGGCGGCGGCAACATCGCCGGCGTCGCGGTGGCGATTACGCTTGGCGGTCCGGGCGCCGTATTCTGGATGTGGGCGATCGCGCTGGTCGGCATGGCAACGAGCCTCGTCGAATGCACGCTGGCGCAGCTCTACAAGCGCAGCGTCGGCGACGGCACCTATCGCGGTGGTCCGGCTTCCTACATCATCCACGGCATCGGCCAGCGCTACCGGTGGCTCGCCATCCTCTACGCCATCTGCCTGATGGCCGCCTTTGCTTTCGGCTTCAACGCGTTCCAGGGCAACACCTTTGCCGGCGCAGTCAATGAAGGCTTCGGCGTCGACCGGATCTGGCCGGCGATCGCGCTCGTCATCATCACCGCCTTCATTGTCTACGGCGGCATCAAGCGTATCGCCAAGGCGTCGGACATCATCATCCCGATCATGGCGCTCGGCTACATCGCGCTCGCGCTGCTCACGATCATCGTCAACATCACCGAACTCCCGGGGGTGCTGTGGAGCATCGTCGCCAACGCGTTCGGTCTTGAGGAAGCCGTCAGCGGCGGCGTCGGTGCGGCGCTCGCGCAAGGCCTGCGGCGCGGCCTGTTCTCGAACGAGGCGGGTCTCGGCTCCGCACCCAACGTGGCGGCCACCGCGCTGGTGCGTCACCCGATGAGCCAGGGCATCACGCAGTCGCTGTCGGTGTTCATCGACACCATCGTCATCTGCACCTGCACCGCCTTCCTCATCCTGCTCAGCCCGGTCTACCAGCCGGGGGCAGAAGGCATCGACGGCATCGTGCTGACGCAGCAGTCGCTGGCCAGCCAGTTCGGCACCTGGTCGCTGTACTACCTGACCATCATGATCGTGCTCTTCTCGTTCTCGACGATCATCTACAACTACTATCTCGGCGAGACGGCGCTGTCGGTGATGACGACGCATCCGGTCGCCGTGCACATCCTGCGAATAGCCGTGGTCGCTATGGCCTTCCTCGGCGCGATCGCGCCGGGCGCAACCTCGGTGTTCTTCTTCTCCGATCCGCTGATGGGCTTGCTCGCGCTGGTCAATCTGGTCGCCATCATGATGCTGTTCCCCGTCGCCCTGCGCGTGCTCAACGATTACCGGGCGCAGCTGGCAGCCGGTATCTCACGGCCGGTGTTCAACCCCGACGACTTCAGGGATCTCGACATCGATCCAACCGCATGGCCCTATGCCAAGGAGGCACAGCCCTACGCCAAGCCTTTGCGGCACGAAGGCGAAGCCATCGTCTGACGCTGAGGTCAGGCGGACACGCGAAACTGGTCAGGCCGCGATACGCGGCCTGCCCGAAGCCGTCGCGGTAATCACCGCTTCCACGAAGGTACGCTGGCCCTCGACGGTAGCGGTGCGGATGTCGCGGTCGAGCACGATCTCGGCATCGTCAGCCCCGGCCTGCTCGGCACGGCGCGCAGCCGCATCGCGCACCAGACGCGTCGCTTCCTCCATCGCCCTTTCCTCGTCGCCGAAATCAATCGGCCCCTCGGGCGACGACACGCGGAAGATGCCGGCTTGCGGCTGGCTGATCTGGATTTCCGCAGACACCCTCACCTGCCCGACCACAGCGCCCAGCGCATTGGCGACGTCGGTGTCTTCCGGCACCACGCAGTCGTTTCCGACGAGGCCCGAAAGCTTCGCATAGTGCAGCGGGGCGGAGGCGCCGAGGCCAATCACCGGCCGGTCGAGCGCAAGCGTCATTTTCGTGATGCCGTGGCGCTGTTCGAGCGCGCGCTGCACCAGCTCGTGGTTGACCGCATCCGAGCCGTGGAAGCCGTCCTCGGCAAAGGCCGTCTCGAGAATGACTTCGGCCGAGCGCCGAGTCAGCGCCGCCAGCACCATTTCCGACACCTCTTCCGGCGCCGAGGCGATCGGCTCACCGCGCCCGTCCTTGCGCTTGGCAAACAGCGTTGCGCCCAGCCGCGCGGCTTCCGCGTTCCAGTTTGACTGGCGTCCAAGCACATGCGCCGCATCCGAGGGCGTGAAGCCGGAAATGTGCACCAGCCCGCGCGCGACCAGCCGGTTGAGCGTCGCTGCCTGCGCGTTCGAGGTCAGCAGCCGGTCGAGTGGCTGCGGGTCCGCAGAGATCGTCGCGTAGAGCTTTTCCTCCGCCGGCGTCAGCCCGGCCGCGTGGCGGTCGGGAACGCCGGTGCGCAGCGCAAAGCGGCCGTCGAGCCGGCCCATCGTCGTCGCGCGAACCTGTCGCTCCAGCGCCTCGATGACGCTTTCATGCCGGCTTGCCGCCAGCGACAGCGGCACCAGTCGGCGTGGTCCCAGCACGATGCGCGGACGCAGGCCGCCGTCCTCAAGTGAAACCTCTGAGTCGCCGCCGAGGCCAAAAGTGTGCATCGCCACCGCCTCGACCATGGTGCGGAAGC